>JAYVLL010000074.1:0-5464 GCA_043759495.1 Candidatus Altimarinota bacterium | reverse complement strand
GAGAAAGGATAATGTATAGAGTGCTTCCACTCTATACAGAAAATAAAAAATGGAAACGAGGTTTTATTTCGTTTCCATTTTCTGGGGGTCGGATCAATTGAGAGGATTTTGGCTATTTGCTGAGTTCTTCTGTCTTTTTCTGACGAGCATAGAACTTGTCGACTGAGCTGGTCTTCAGAAGTGTCTTTTTTCCAGTATAGAACGGATGACACTTCGAGCAGGTTTCGACACGGATATCTTCGCTCTTGATGGTACTTCCAGTTTCGAAAGTATGTCCACAAGAACAGATAACGTTGACCTGTTTCCAGGCTGGGTGGATCTTTTTTTTCATAGATGAAAGGGTTAAAGAGTGATTGTAGTCGCTCGATCTTCCAGAGCTCAGAGAGCGAGGAGAGAAGGGTACGAAGACCTCTTTCTCATTTTTATTGGCAAATGAGAAAACCATGAGACGATTAAGAGCTCAAAGCTAAGAACTTCGTTTTGTCATTCCTGCGAAGGCAGGAATCTCGTATTCTTAACTTTTAATTCTTAATTTTTCACTCTCCTATGGTGCCCAGGAAGAGACTTGAACTCTTACACCGTGAGGCAACGGCTTCTAAGACCGTCGTGTCTACCAATTCCACCACCTGGGCAGGTTTTGCTTTGCAAAACAGGTATTAGAATATAGGAATTAGGCTATAGAGGAACAATAGAATTTTTGATACAATAACACGTATCTAAGAGCTAAGATCTCTAACTTTGTTGTAATGGTGGGCCGGGTAGGATTCGAACCTACGAAGTCGTAGACAAAGGATTTACAGTCCTCCCCATTTGACCACTCTGGTACCGACCCAAATGGAGCCACCAATCAGACTTGAACTGATGACCGTCGGTTTACAAAACCGATGCTCTACCAACTGAGCTATGGTGGCACGTGTCCGCGATTGTATAAAAAATGTGCGATCTGTCAAAATATTTTTTCACTTCTCCCTCTTGTTTTCCGAATTTGTCTGGATACACTCGAAATACCTTTTAGATTTCATCATATACTCATGATCACTCTGCTCGCTGTCACGGATGGATACAAACACTTCGATACACCGATTCGGGAATATCAGAAACGACTCGGAAAACATATCGTACTAAAGGTGATCAAGTCCATTGCTCATACCAATATCGAATATATCAAAGTCAAAGAAACGCTCGCTCTGCTCGAGTGGCTCAAGAAATCATCATGAACGATCATCCTCTGTGATGAGCGTGGAAAGTGACTGGATACCAGGGAATTCGTCGAACTGATCGAACATGGACGAGATACTGCGGAAAATCTCATATTCATCATCGGTGGGAGCTATGGTGTCGATCTGGAACTCATGCAGGAGATGAAACCAAGGCTCATGAAGCTCACTGATTTTGTCGTACCGCACTCGCTCGCATTCCTCATCCTGATCGAACAGATATACCGTGCCCACGAGATCATCAAGGGATCTGGATATCACCATAGCTAGGATACAAAAAGACCCACGACTGAGGGTACAGCGTGGGACTAGGGTTGGATGCCTTTGGTCACACGCTGTGAGATCTATAAAAATTGATCTCGGGTGGACACGAAAGGTCGGTTGTTGGGATTTCATACCCGGAAGCAGCGAACTGCCCGCCCAACTGACCTTTCGTATATAGATTTGAGAGGAATTACGAGCCTCTTTTTGCCCAGTGAGGGCTCGCATACTTCCAGTTTCCAGAGAAACGAGAAAAATACGAGCCATCACCAGTGTTTTTTGATTCTAATTTGTATCGGTATACAAGAATTTGCTCTTTTTGTATGGATATGAAAATTTGATGAATCTTTGTATTGGTATTGGTAGCAGGAAGATCCTCTGAAGGAGGTTTCCTATTATCGGTCAGTCAGGTCTTGTTAAGGTCATTCTCTTTCGAGAAGACATAGGCAGTATAGCATGATTTTTCAGGAGTTACGAGTCTCGAGATAGTGATCATCCGAGTATACCATGTATAATATATATTCGTCACGCAAGTGATCTATTGCTAGGAAAGAATTCGATCTTCTCAAAAATATGTGCAGTTATGGAACCATTATTGTATAAATAATGTGTATTTGAATAGTATCTGTATACATGATTCTGGCTCTATAGTGAGGAAAATCGAGGGAAAAACACCGTATTTTTCTGAAAAAAAATCTCCTCATCTCATGAGGATGAAGAGACCACTATATATAGTGTCTATCATAGATATTCTATACTGTAGCTCTATTTCTCGGGTATCGCATGTCTATCCTACGCATTGAGAAGCGCAAAACTCACGACAACACCTGCCGTCTCTGTTCGGAGGATGCGCGTAGAGAAATGAGCAAATATACAACCTCTATCGTTCATAATGCTCCGTTCTTCCTCAGACCACCCTCATTCTGGGCCGACCCAGAGTCCTATATCTTGTAGGTGCGTATATTCTTGAATGGTTCGATTTGACCCGATGGTATCGAGGACGATATGTGAGAGACCTTCTCATAGTTCGAATAGTCCTCATCAGAAGAGGATTTCTGGAACGATCACTCCTCAGCTCTGTTCGACTGCTTCCTGTGCTATCGTAGAGAAACGTGCGATTTTCGAATCTGAAATGACCAATTTCTGGGATCGATCCGATCGAAAGAAGACAAATTTCTGTATACCGACCTCGACTCCTTTCTGGAGAATATACTCGATCTTCTCGATGCGATTCGGAAGTGCCTGATAGAGTGTGATCGATTTCCGTGGTTCTGTGGGAGGAAATCTCCTATCGACTCATCGTAGGGCGATCGATTTTTTATCCAGAGCGGTGATCTCATACTCAGTCTCTGATCCATCCCCATCGAAGAGAACGATATGCTCCCCACTCTGTATTCTCAGTACTCGAGTCAGCTGTGAGACGATAGCGGACTCAGTCAGGATGAGATCTGTCGTGAGCGGAAATGGTACGAAAAAACGATGCATAGTTATTGCTTGATAGACTGATAGATGTCTCTCGGGAGGAGGAGTGCATCGAGGACGATTCGACCGAGGAGGAATATGAGAAAGACTGAGCCCTGCACGAATCCATAGATCGCTCCACCGATATCGATCAGTACATTCTCCCCGAGTTTTTGTTTTTCGAAGAACTGAGCCAGAGGAGTATTCGAGAGTGGAAGCGTAGTCGGGTCTATCAGATATGGCGTCATGTCGAATGTTTCTCATGCATTTCGTCATTTCATGGCATTGATAGCACTCGTATAGGTCTCGATAGATATCTCGCCTTGTTCATAGGCTTCCTTGATATCGTTTTTCAGGAGTGAGAGAGAGTTCCCTGTCTCTATGCGACGCTTCAGTTCGAAGACATCGAGCTTCTTTTTCTTATAGACTTTTTCCTTCCCCATTTCGAAATCCTCTCGTGTTTTTTTGACGATCTGATTTTCTGACTCTTGTTTTTCTCGGATGCGGTTATGAGCCTCGCTATAGGTCCCAGGATTCTCGAATCATGACATGATGTGATGATAGTGAATTTTTCGAATTATTCAATATTTGTCATTGTATTTATCATTGAACTGTTGATCTATTCTTCTATTCTACTCAATTCTCCTTACTATTCATCTCATCCCTACCCCCTATCTCTATTTCTATCCCCTATCTCTTTTACATTCCCTCCATCTCCATAGCGATGAGGACATTCATCTCAGCCGCATACTCGAGTGGGAGTTCTTTCATGAGTGGCGAGACAAATCCTCGAACGATCAGAGTCTTTGCTTCCATTTCAGGAATACCTCGAGACATGAGATAGAAGAGTTCCTCTTCACTGATCTTCCCGACACTCGCCTCATGAGCAACGAGCGCATCATCCGTCGCGACTCGGATATCAGGGATCGTATCTGAGCGAGAGATGTTATCGAGGATGAGTCCGTCACAATCCACTTTCGAAATTGCTCCTGTCGCAGATTTTTTGATATCTACGAGTCATCGGTAGATCGAGATGCCTCCATTTTTCGAGAGACTCTTCGAAACCACTTCACTTGCAGTGTTTTTTCCGATATGGATGACCTTCGCACCGGTATCCGTTGTCTGTCCTGCATTCGCGAAGGCGATACCATAGTGGAGTGCGGTACTCGACTCGCCCTTCAGGATCGAGCAGGGATAGAGCATGGTCACTCCGGATCCGAGATTCCCACCGATCCATTCTATGGACCCATATGATTCCACAATTGCTCGTTTTGTATTCAGATTATAGGTATCGATCGACCAATTCTCGACACTACTGTAGCGCATCTTGGCTCTGTGGCCGACATAGATCTCGACACACCCGGCATGCAGACTCGCGGTTCCATATTTCGGCGCACTACATCCCTCGATATAGTGAGCTTCTGCATCATCTTCGACGATGATGAGGGTATGTTCGAATTGTCATCCTGACTTCATATTCATACGGAAATACGCCTGGAGAGGATCAGTGATCTTCACTCATCGAGGTATATAGAGAAATGTTCCCCCACTCCAGACCGCACCATGAAGGGCTGCGAACATATGATCCGTCGAGGGCACGATCTTCATGAAGTGTTTCTTCACAATTGCCTCATGTTCTATCAGTGCCACGGACATATCTTCGAATATGACTCACTGGGATTTCAGTTCTTCCCGGAGACTATGGTAGACGACCTCACTGTCATACTGTGCACCCACTCATGCGAGTATTTTCCGTTCTGCCTCAGGGATACCGAGTCGGTCAAATGTATTTTTTATCGCCTCAGGCACATCATCCCATGACTTCTGATCGCCCGATCACTCTGGTTTCCCGAAGTAGTATATCGAGTCGAGATCGAGATCTGCGAGTGATGGTCACCATGTCGGCTTCTGCATCCCTCGAAATATTTCGAGAGACTTGAGTCTGTGGTCGAGCATCCACTCCGGTTCATGATTCGAGAGAGCTATCTGTCGGATGAGGTCTTCATCGATTCCCATCTTCGCCATCTCTGAATACACGACACTATCACTCGTATCGAGTGTTGCTCGAGTGATATCTCCAAATGCCTTGATGTCTTCTTGTTGTGTAGTCATAATTCTTTCGTAACATTCATCCTCTAAAATCCGCTTTCACGTATCTGTTGTATGAGTTCTTGTCCGCCATGGCGATCTATTTGTCAAGATTTCATTATGATAACTCTATCTACATTTACTGTATCGAGGAGATGAAAATTATGCGAAATAATAATACAAATTTTCCCTTCTGTTCGCCATGTGTCGATCTTCTTCGAGAGAAGAGCAAGTGCACCGATATCCAGTCCAGAATCGATCTCGTCGAGGACGATACAGAGAGGATCGAGGAGAGCAATCTGGAGCATCTCGATACGCCTCTTCTCTCCTCCAGAAAACCCTACGAAGAGATCACGATCGAGAAATTTTGGCTCGATTCCATAGTCAGGCAGTATCTTCTCGACCATGCGGCGAAATACGAATCCGGTTGGTGCTTT
>JAYVLL010000073.1:0-3784 GCA_043759495.1 Candidatus Altimarinota bacterium | reverse complement strand
CGGCGTCATACGCTCGACCTTCCTCCTCGATAGTTCATGAAACATTCTCAGAGAATGGAGGAATGTGAAGGCAACGGGGCATGCGGAGAAGGTACTCCGTGAAGTGAAATAAGTATGAAATCACCTCAAACATGACCCAACATAATCAAGGAACAAATACATGAAGCAGTAGAAGCTATAGATAAGGCAGTCTCGAGAACTGTCTGGAGAACTGGATTGCGAGTACATGAAGTTGTCTGCAAAGCACATCCTTATTGGCAAACAAATCCATATATAGCAAATAGATCTAATTTTCTATACCTATTGATGCAGTACTGTTTCGGATGAAGTATTATAACTGATACAATACCATGAGTAGTTAAATCTGGTGAATTCTATGAAGAGGCAGAGTTTGAGCCTGTATTATTTGAAGATATTGAGATTGGGACTAAGGACTGGAAGGCTGAAGATCACAAATGATTCTACAGTGCAAGTTCTTGAGAAGTAAGAATTTTTATGACTGAGAGAAACCTCATAACATGTCTCAAGACTGGTATGAACTTTGAGCAAGCACAAGAATATCTTCGATGACTCTCACGAGAAGAAATCCAAGTATACAAAGGATTACTACAAGAAAATGGTCTTACGCTAGAAAATATATTCTATAAATATCCTATCGGTTCGAGTGATAAAATAATTGATACTCAACCTGAGCTTATAACCCACTTATAAAAAAATTCCTATTACCAATATTTCTTTCTTATTTAATGGACCAGTATAAGTGGTTCCATATACTCATAAATAGTTAGTACTTCTGAGAAATATATATATAATCTCCAACTATGTTCAAACTCAACTCTCCCTACTCTCCCGCTGGTGACCAGTGACCCGCGATCGAGAAGCTCGTCGCCTCCATCCGTGCGGGCAATGATTTCCAGACCCTCCTCTGAGTGACTGGTTCTGGAAAGACCTTCACGATGGCGAATATCATCTCGGAGCTCCAGCGTCCCGCCCTCATCATGGCGCACAATAAAACCCTCGCTGCGCAGCTCGCTCAGGAATTCAAGGAGTTTTTTCCAGAGAATGCGGTGCATTATTTCGTCTCGTACTATGACTATTACCAGCCAGAGGCCTATGTCGTGAAGAGTGGAGCCTATATCGAGAAAGAGACAACGATCAATGAAGAGATTGACAGGCTCCGACATGCTGCAACTGAGTCACTCCTGACGCGAAAGGATGTCATCATCGTGGCGTCCGTCTCCTGTATCTATGGTATCGGTGAGGTCGATCAGTATGAGGCACATTGTCTGCGGTTCGAGCGCGAAAAGGACTATATCATCGAGAATCTCATCCGTGAGCTCGTCATGATCCAGTTCACTCGATCGACCGCCGACTGGAAACCGGGAATGTTCCTCGTGAAGGGTGATACCCTCGAAATCTGGCCATCATCGAGTGAGTCGATCATCAGACTCGAATTCTTCGGTGATACGCTCGACCGCATCACACGTATCGAACACCTGACCCATCACCTCATCGAAGAGCTCGACACGGTGACGATCTTTCCAGCAAAGCACTTTGTCACCGAGAAAGGGATCATCGAATCCGTCCTCCCGAAGATAGAGCACGAGATGGAAGAACAGGTCGCATACTTCCAGAGCCAGTGAAAGCTCGTCGAAGCCGAACGGATCAAGATGCGGGTCGAGTACGATATGGAGATGCTCGGTGAAGTCGGCTATGTGAACGGGATCGAGAACTACTCGATGTACCTCGGAAATCGCAATCCTGGAGAACCACCAGCAACACTCATGGAGTTCTTTCCTGAGGGATTTCTCACCTTCATCGATGAATCCCATATCACGATCCCACAGGTTGGCGGTATGTACGCCTGAGATCGGGCGCGAAAGGAAAACCTCGTGAATTATGGATTCAGACTTCCCTCGGCAATGGAGAATCGTCCACTCAAGTTCGATGAGTTCGAGCAAAAAATCGGGCAGACCCTCTTCGTCTCAGCCACTCCATCGAAGTATGAGGCAGCGCATGAACAAGTCGTCGCTGAGCAAGTGATCCGACCGACTGGACTCCTCGATCCTGAGATCGCCATCGAAGACATGGAGTATATGGTCGACTCTCTCATGCGCAATATCACTGCGGCAATCTCCCGAGGTGAGCGATCCCTTATCACGACGATCACGAAAAAATCCTCAGAAGATCTCGCACAGTACCTCGCTGAGAATGGACTGAAGGTCCGCTACCTCCACTCCGAGATCGAGACCATCGAACGACTCGAGATCCTCCGTGAATACCGACTCGGGAATATCGATGTGATCGTCGGGGTGAATCTCCTCAGGGAAGGACTCGATCTCCCTGAGACATCATTCATCGCGATTCTCGATGCTGAGAAAATCGGATTTCTCAGATCCAAGACGTCCCTCCTCCAGATCATCGGTCGTGCTGCGCGTAATGTGAACGGACATGTGATCATGTATGTGCATGCATCGAAAGTGATCAGTGATCAGTGATCAGTAATCAGTGAAACAAAAGAACTGCAAACTGCAAACTGCAAACTGCAAACTCTTTACCCCCATCTCAGGATCTCTACGGCGATGGAAGATGCAGTCGCTGAGACCTATCGCCGTCGTGCCATCCAGCACGCGTACAATCTCGAACACGGCATGACTCCCACCACGATCATCTCGAGTATCAAGGAAGTCGGTATTCCGAAGAAAAAAACCGAAATCTTCGCAGGAGGCGAGATGACCAAGGAAAAGCTCGGAACGTATATTAAGCGTCTCGAGCTCGAAATGGATGTCGCTGCCGCGAACCTCGACTTCGAACGTGCAGCAGAGATACGGGATGAGTTACTCAGTGTGAGGAAGAAAAAATAGTTTCGTATAATTCTGGAGGATTCTGTCATTCTGAGTCACTTATTTCTGTCATTCTGAGGTACGAAGAATCTGCTCTGTTTCTCTATCTATGGTAAAAATATATTCAGTGTACATTATCGCGAGTCCGAGTGATACTCTCTACATTGGAGTGACAAATAATCTGATTCGAAGGATACAGGAACACAGAGAATGAAAAATTGAATGATTTTCCAAAAAATATTGATGCAAGAGACTTCTCTACTATGAATCAGGAAGATACATATATGGTGCAATTGCTCGGGAGAAAGAACTGAAGTGATGGACCAGAAAAAAGAAGATAGCACTTATCGAGTCACTCAATCCAGATTGGCAAGATCTGTATGATGATATTCTCTCGTAGCTGAGCAGATCCTTCACTTCACTCAGGATGACAGAAATATGTTATTCAAGTTAAAATACTATAAATAACAAGTTTACTCCCCAGCAGCCTCCCTTGCACTATGAGCTATAACCAATGGGAGAACATAGTTTCTATCCCTTCTTGGTACTCAATCTTCTTCCATTGCTGGAGTAATAATACGAGCGAGTCTACGTGGTATACATGTCGCAAGTTCTGGAAGTGAGGGATGGGAACGACGGCGACCAAGATCATTTGGACTCGTAGGATCTGTTCTATATTCATACTCATCAGGCACATCTTTTCCCATAAAAATATTTTTATCGCAAGTAAACATGTAATTTATATACTTTTAATATCACTTGTCAACTAAATTTTCAAAAGAAAATACCTCCTGGCGATGCTGATCCGACCCCCATTCCATAGAATTGAAATAAATCCCCTTTGGTTCTAAATATCTATATTTGTTTCTGTTGTTCCTTGCTCTGTTGTTCCAGAAGATGATTCCTGTATTCTACAGGGGTCATCTTCTTTCTATTCCACT
>JAYVLL010000072.1:0-6036 GCA_043759495.1 Candidatus Altimarinota bacterium | reverse complement strand
TGAGTACGGCTCCAGAAATAACTGAGTCACTCCCGAAGAAAAAAATAGAACCCATATCATGGGATCTATTCCTGAGACTCATAGGTGCACTCCTCTCTGTCGTTATCGTATTTTTCGGGAGCTTTCTGGCGTATATCGTATTCAATCCTGACCAAGCAACTTTCTTTATCAATATCTTTGGCATCAATCCAAATGATATCGCCAATCTGCTCAAAAAACTGATCAATGGGAGTTTTTGAATCACCCTCTTCGTCATATCGATCCTGTGGATGATCTCCCTCTTTCGAGCAATATGGACTCCGAAGGCACTGAAGCGAAAGAAGCTCCTCTCGGGCTTGACGGCATGACTCCTCGGAATCATCCTCTTTTCGATACTCAGTCTCTGGGCGTATTTATTCACTATCATCAATGCGACTGACTATACCAATCCAGAAGGATCAATTCTCATATACAACAATGAACTCTATATAGATAAAGATGTCCGTGACTATGCGCAGATTACCAATGGATCGAACCTGATCTGACCGATCACGCTCCTCTTCGATATCAGATCGAATGCAGCGCTCATCACCAAACGAAACTGAGTCAGGATCAAAGATTTCTCCATCGATAGTGATGGCGGAATATGCAATGATGGCGGACCGACCGTGAATGGAACTGATGCTATCGGTGAAAAGAGTATTATCTGTACCTTTGATCTTATCAAATCATACAAAGTGACTGGTTCCTATACGGTCATAACTCGGACTGGCGAAGAGCAGAAAATACCGATGAATATCACTCCGATCGAGATCCGCGGACTCGTGAACATAACACGATCCAAGAATATCCAAGGAAAGAATATTATCACGCTCAATGCTGAAAGTCTCAAGAAAATAGGAAATCCTCGTTGGGTCTATCTCCAGTCAAATAATAAGGTAGTATCGACTGCGAGCATCACCGAAACCCTCGAAATCATCCCAAAATATGTCTGTCTCAGACTCCTCAGTGATGGATGCGATCATATATATATCCTCGAGGATCGCGAAAAAACTGATATCACCGGCACTATCAATAGTGTACAAGATCCTGTCGATCCATTGATGTTTCACTTCTCTCTCAGTGGATCCTCGATAGACTCCCGGCAAGTCACGGAGATAGAGTGGATCATGTATAACGACCGATGATCACAGACTGTCATCTGTAGCAATAGTGGAGATCAGTGTGAGTATCGTTTCTGAGCATATGGAACTGAGAATATCCGTGCCGTGATCATGACTGCAAATAACAAAAGATATACCATAGAGACAGTGATCAGTATCCGTGAACCCCTGAAAATATCGAAAAATATGAAAGTCATGGATAGTAATGGAGTGATCATCAATACTCCGAGTACGTACAAAACTGATCTGCGTGCCTACGTCATAGAGAATACCCTCACACCTCCCATAACTCTGACTCTGGATGCACGGGATATCACTTCGAGCAAGGATGGATACAATCTCGAGAGTGTTGTGTGGAAGATATCAGATGGGAAAACGACCGAGGAAAAACGATGAGATCGGATCAGTGTGACTCTCACAGAGCCACTTCGATATACTATCGAATGAAGCTATACATTCAAGAGAGAGCGAACAGCAGAGATCGAAAAAGCACGAGACGTTGTCATCATCGATATAGAAAGAAAGAGTCTCATGCCAAAGCTCGATATATCTGTAGATTCTGACTATGTTCCGAGTATTGTCACGGTCGATGCCTCACAGTCTCAGTCAGAAAATGGGGAGATCAAGAAGTTTATTTTTAATTTCTGAGAGAACAAGGATCCAGCAGAGTGAGATGCGATACAGACATATGAGTACATCTCCGCATGACAGAAAAAAATATCAGTCACACTCGTCTCAGAGAGTGGCGAACGGGCAACAGTCGAAAGAATCATCGTCCTCAAAGATGCTGCGAAAACGATCGATTTTGCACCGAGCTTCTCACCTGGAATCGTGAACTCCACTATAGACTTCCAGACAGTTGATACCAATGGGCAGATCCAGGAATATATATGGAACTTCGGTGATAATACTCCGACAGTACGTGGTGAATCGAGCTCACACATCTTCAGGAAGCCTGGTATATATCTCATCTCACTCACCATCGTCTATACGGATGGAACGAGAAAAACAGAGACAAAAAAATTCGAAGTGACAGCATCAGCATGAGGATAACATGTCATTGGTCATTTCGAATATCTCGAGAATCTATCTGTGTCTATTCCTTCTTCGCATGGACGAATGTTCCGATAATATCCTCAGAACAGAGTCGATCGATATCCTCGATACGACAGACATAAATAGGCATTCACTCATCATTCGCGAGAGCGATCGCTGCCTGATCCATAACCCTGATGTCCTTATGGAGTACCTCATGGAGATAGAGTGTATCATATCGTGCCGCATCGATGTGTTTCTTCGGATCCTTATCATAGATACCATCGACCTTCGTCGCCTTGATCACGATATCACACTGGAGCTCGAGTGCTCGCAGGACAGCACATGAGTCCGTCGTGGAGTAGGGATTCCCTGTTCCTCAGACACATATAACAACTCTTCCCTTCTCGATATGACGCAGTGCTCGCCTGCGGATAAAATCCTCTGCAACTCGCTGAGTCGGTATCGCACTGAGTACTCGCACATCGACTCACTCATCTTCTATAGCTTCTCCGATCGCGAGTCCATTGATAATAGTGCCCATCATTCCCATATAGTCACCGGTCACTCGATCGAATCCTCCTGCCTCGAGTTCTATACCACGGAAAATATTCCCCCCTCCCACGACGATGATGATCTCGAGACATTCCGCATGCACGAGATGGACGATCTTCTTCGCGAGTACAGAGAGAAAATTGGAATCTATCCCATATCACTGTTCTCACTGGAGTGCTTCTCCTGAGAGTTTGAGGAGTATTCTTTTTGGTGTATGGTATTTTTTCATAGAGAAGATTATGAGATATGCGCCATCCGAGTGAAGAGAAAAAAGACTATAGAGAAAGCAAGTACCAGTATGAAAAGTATGGTAAGTCCGAGAATCATGGAATTTCTTTTCAGTATTTCTTTCTCGAGTGTTGTTACCTTATCGGAGAGTCCATGGATATCTTCATCTCCTTTTGACTTCGCACTTTCGAGGAGATAGGTTGCTTTTTTGTACTCTACGAGCGGTATGGTGTTTTTGAGTTCTGTTTCTGTTTTTCCGAGTCGATAGGAGAGATCCTGTATGATCTCATCCTTCTTCATGATGACAGACTGAGTCTCTTCATAGAACCGAGTGAAGTCAGAGAAGAATTGCGATCACTCATTCGCGATCATCTCATGTGATTTTCGAGCTCTCAGGATATCGATACCACTCTCTGCATCTGCATCATCCATGATCACGATATAATCCTCCTCCTTTCTCGCAGGATCCATGAGGCGTACTGATTCGACGTCACTGTCTTCGAGAAACATTTTTTTCCCGACTCGACGAGTACGAATTCGTCACGCCTGGATATGTCTATCGACAGTACGTGTAGAGATTCAGAGACGTTTCGCAGCGTCGAGACGATCAATAGCAAAAGCCATACTTGGAGCTTAGATTTTAGAGCGTAGAACTTCGCGAAAATAAAAAAACACCCGAAAAGTTTCGAGCGTATTGTATAAAAATACCATGGAAAAGCAAATATTAGTGACAAGTAGACGAATGCCCAAGGGAAAATACTTGCTATCAATTTTTGATGAAAATGGTGAGACTCAAAAGAAACTTTGTATTCTACAAATAAAGACCAAAAAAAGGGTCTTTTTCTTTTGCTCTATGAAGGGGTTTGTATAAAATATGGCGGACCTGTAACCACGCTATCAAATATGTCCGAAGAACAAAAGAAAAAACTCCAACAACAACTCTGGAATATCGCAGATACTCTCAGAGGAAAAATGCACGCGGATGAATTTCGAGACTATATCTTGGGATTTATATTTTATAAGTATCTCTCCGAGAAGATGCTTCTCAAAGCAAATGAACTTCTCCAGCATGAGGATATAAAAGACTATTCAAAAATTGATGAAAATAGCCAAGAAGGAAAAGAAATTCTCAAACATATAAAAGAAAATACAATTCCAGATATTGGATATTTTCTCAGACCAACTGAACTCTTCTCATATCTTGCAAAAAAATGAAACTCTCGATCTGAAAATGAATCAAGTAACTTCATTCTTTCTGACCTTCAAAAAGTTCTCGTAAACATACAGAACTCAACTACAGGAACAGAGAGTGAAGATGATTTCGATGATCTCTTCTCAGATCTCGACCTCACTTCTCAGAAACTCGGGAAAACTGAAGATCAGAAAAATGAACTCATATCAAAAGTTCTCTTCCATCTCGACCAGATAGATTTCCAACTCCAAAATGCTCAAATCGATGTTCTTGGTGATGCGTACGAATATCTGATTGGACAATTTGCGAGCTCTGCAGGAAAGAAGGCAGGAGAGTTCTATACTCCACAAGAGGTTTCACGAGTACTGGCGAAGATCGTAACGAGTGGGAAAACTCGTCTCAAGTCCGTATATGATCCAACATGTGGATCTGGTTCACTCCTCCTCCGTGTTGCACGAGAAGTGAATGGGGATGTGACTGATTTTTATGGACAAGAGATGAATCGAACGACCTACAATCTTGCTCGTATGAATCTTATCCTTCATGATGTCTCATACCAGCATTTTGACATCCAGCAAGAAGATACCCTCGAACACCCACTTCATCTCGGGAAGAAGTTCGAAGCGATAGTTGCCAATCCCCCATTTTCAGCCCAGTGGAAAGCAGATGGCCTCAAGATGAGTGATGACCGATTCTCACAATACGGAGAACTTGCACCGAATTCGAAAGCTGACTTCGCATTCGTCCAGCATATGATCCATCATCTCGATGACAATGGAACTATGGCAGTTGTCCTCCCTCATGGAGCACTCTTCCGTGGTGGAGTAGAACAACGCATCCGCAAGTATCTCATCAGTGATCGTAATTATCTCGATGCCGTTATCGGACTCCCTGCTAATCTCTTCTATGGAACGAGTATTCCTGCATGTATCATGGTGTTTCGGAAGTGTCGTGAGAATCCAGAAGACATTCTATTCATTGATGCGAGTGAAGGATTCGAAAAATCGAAGAATCAAAATGTTCTCCAAGAAGAACATATCGAAAAAATCATCTCGACCTATCGTAATCGTGAATTTATAAAGAATTATTCTCATATTGCTCCAATTTCGGAGATCCAAGAAAATGATTATAATCTCAATATATCTCGATATATTGATACTTTTGAAGAAGAGGAAGCCTTAGATATAAATCTAATTGCAAGTGAAATAAGAAAAATAGATACAGATATGCAATCTCTCAATGAATCTATTAGAAAATACTGTATAGAACTCAACATAACATCACCATTCTAAAACCTATGACTTGAGAAAATCTAACATCACTGAAAGCACCAAAACTCAGATTTCGAGAGTTTCAATGAAGCTGGATTGATCAAAAAGGGAAAGATTTATTTGAAAATCGTCGTACTAAAGGTAAAACTGATCTACCAATATATTCAGTGACCTTAAGAAATGGATTAGTTCCTCGGGATAGTCTTGAAAGAGCAATGAGAGAGGACGCAGAAATTACAACAAATTTATATGCCAAAACTGGTGATTTAGCCTACAATATGATGAGGATGTGGCAATGAGCGGTTGGAGTAGCAACAGAAGATTGTATAGTTAGTCCAGCCTATGTCGTACTTGCTCCGAAACACAATATTGATTCAACATATTTCAATTATCTTCTCTCAAAACCAAAATCTATTTACAATCTATGGGCATACTCATATGGACTTACAGATGATCGTCTAAGACTATACTATCAAGACTTTTGAAGAATACATTTTTATGTTCCATCTGTTCCCGAGCAACAAAAAATCGCTTCATTTTTCTCTATAATCGACGAGAAAATCGAAAAACTAAAAACCAAAAAATCCCTTCTCGAACAATACAAAAAATGAGT
>JAYVLL010000071.1:0-3582 GCA_043759495.1 Candidatus Altimarinota bacterium | reverse complement strand
CTCGCTTCTCGTGATGATGCGGGGAGAGAAGGAAAGGCGAAAACTCTTGCGGAACTTGTCGGAGCTCGGTATATCGAGGTCGATGGATACAAGCATTTCAACATGCACGAATCTCGACTCATCGAGTGAATTGTCCTTCATGGTGAGCCGCTCGTACGTATCCCAGAAGTGCTCGATGTCTGGATGGACTCTGGATCTATGCCATATGCTCAGGTACATTTTCCTTTCGCTGGATTCGAGGATCCGAGTGTGAGAAGGATAGAGTCGATAGAAGAAAAAGAAACATGCCTCAACTTCTTCGAGAAGATGTGGAAAGAGGAGTTCGATATGGATTTTCATAACCGACCAAATCGAACATATGAAGAAATTCAAAAAGATTTCTTAGAGAGTCAGGTACATTATATCTGTGAGTCAGATGAGATTGTAAGTAGTATCCAGATTTCAAAACTAACCAACGAGGAAAAATATGTGCCTTTGTGATCCACGCTTCTATGAAGAATCTGAACAAGGAAAGAAATGCGAGGAAAATGATACGGAACAAAGCTTATGAAAAAAGCACTTTCCGATATTTCAAAACAGGGAATAGGTGAGATATATTTGCATTCTGCGATTAAAAATATTAATTTTTATAAATCATTTTGATTTATTCAAATACAGGAAACCCCAGAAAGTAAATGAAATACAAGTGTTGTCTGGATGAAGAAATCACTCACGAAATCAGACGAACTCCAGTCACTAACTTTCCCAGCAGACTTCATCGCAGAATACGTCGGGCAAGTACGTGCCTGGTTCTATGTGATGCATGTACTCGGAGTATTGCTCGGAAGCTCCCTTTTGAAAGGGAGTACCCCGCAGGGGGGAGGGATTTCCCTGAATTCTGATTCCGAAAGCGAAAATCCTCAGTCCGCCACGAAACAGGCAGACAGCTCCTTTCAAAAGGAGCCATCGAAGCCAACTCCCGCCTTCACCAATGTCATCACCACCGGTGTCATCAATGGAAATGACGGACGCAAGATGTCGAAGTCATTCGGAAACTACCCAGATCCGCGGATCACCATCGAGAAATATGGTGCTGATCCGATCCGATTCTATATGCTGAATTCTCCACTCCTCTCAGGGGGAGATATGGACTTCCGGGAAGAGCAGATCACCGAGACGGTGAAGTGAGTTATGCTCCCGATATGGAATACCTACAGCTTCTTCACGACCTATGCGAATATCGATAGCTGGCAACATGATGAGACGGAAGTCTGGTTCACTCGGCATGCCGAGAGTACATCGAATGTCGCTGGAAAGATGAGTGATGGAACGGATAATCCAGAACTGACAGAAAAGGGAAGGGCACAGGCAAAAACTGCTCTCGAAACACTGAAGGAACAAGGGAAAAATTTCGATGTGATCATCCATACTGGATTGACTCGTACGATCGATACTGCGAAGATCATCGGAGATGGTATCGGTTTCACAGGGGAATATATCTCAGATGAACGCTTCATAGAACAACAGGCATGAGAATACGCAGGAAAGACGCTTGAAGAGATTGCAAAAATGGGGGGTATTGCTTCAACCGAGAAAGCGAATCACGATCCTTTGAGAAGGCTCTATAAAAATAACTCCCTCGAAAATATCGAGCAATTTGAGTCTCGTATTCTCACAGCATATACTGATATACTCGAGAAATACCATGGGAAGAAGGTCTTGATCGTATGACACTCTGGTACGAGTAGACCGATCCAGGCAAAATATTTTGGGAAATGATCTGAAAAAGCACATTTCGGGTCTAGTATCCAGCATGCAGATCCGTTCAGACTCATGACAACCCCGCTCGTGAATGATCTCGATCGTTGGATCCTCTCGAAGCTCCAGGTTCTGATGGGACAAGTCCATGATGCGATGGATGGGTACGATATATCACGAGCATGTCGTGCGATCGTCGACTATATGGATGAGATGACGAACTGGTATGTACGACTTTCTCGCCGCCGCTTCTGGGGATCCGAGATGACTCCAGACAAGGCATCAGCCTATGAAACACTCTATACGGTTCTCGTCGAGCTCTCGAAGCTCTTGGCGCCATTTATGCCATTCCTCTCCGAAGCGATCTACAAGGGACTGACAGATCGAAGCCCTCTTTCTAAAGAGAGTGCCGAGTGAAACGAGGCGGGAGATTTCCAGAAATCAGAAAATCCTCAGTCTCGTCCTTCGGATTCGACAGCTCCTTTCAAAAAGGAGCCTATCGACAACTCTGTCCACCTCCAGTATATCACTCGTCCATCACGTCACCTTATCGACAATGAGCTCAATCGTGATATGGAGAAATGTGAGAACATCGTCTCACTTGGACTTGAGTTGAGAAGCAGAAATAATATTCGGGTTAGGCAACCATTGAGAGAATTAATGATTTCAGAAGAACTTCCTGAATATTATCAAGGTATAATTAGGGAAGAGTTAAATGTAAAAAATGTTCGCTATCGAGAACCGACAAGTATGGCCGATAAAATCTGTAAACCAGATGCACGAAAGATAGGTCCAAAATACTGAAAGGATGTCCAAAATATTATTGCTCAATGAAAGAGTTGAAACTTTGTAGAAATTGATTGATGAAGAGTTAATATTATTTGAATAAAAACTACAGATAGTAATGCATTTACCAATATAATTGCTACTCTCGAACCATGAGAATTCACGATTGAATATCTACCGTTTGAGTGAATAGGTGATGTTGCAGGTAGAAATTGAATTGTTATTTCATTAGATACCGCTATCACAGAAGATCTTAGACTCGAGGGATATGCCCGTGATATCGTCCGCCTCATCCAGGATATGCGAAAAGAAGCGAATTATAATGTCACCGATCGAGTAGAAGTATCGATCTCTGGATGAGTGAGTGGTAATATCATGACTCACTGGACTTCGTATATAGAAAGAGAAACACTCTCGAAAGTCGCGGATACTATCAATTCCCCCGATGCTGAAAAAACCCTCACTGATGAAGAAATCGGCGAGATTACCATCCAGATAAAGAGATAAGTCACCCAATAACCTCGATCGGAAGACAAAGGAAAGTTCTTTTTTGTTTTTCGATGATTCTTCATACTATACCCCTGATATTACTTCCTATCACGATCCCTCAGCATGATCGCACTCCTTCTCTTTTTTCTCATATTCTCGAGTGTCGTCTACTCGTGGACATATGGGATGACCTCGATCATCCTCTGACTCTTCCCATTTCTCGAACCGTTTACGCTCCTCTGGATCGGCATATCACTCGGATGAACGACATTCTTCATCATAGGGACGATACTCTCGATGTTTTACCAGCATCGATATATCGATCGCATCTATACGATCGGAGCGATCTGGCTCGGTGCCATCACGATCACGAGCACTATAGCGATATTTGGACTGATACATGCGCTCATCTGGGGCATCACCTATACGCATATCGCTCATCTCACGATACTCCTCATCCTCTCAGTATGTGTGAATATTTATGGACTCTATGCGGGCTACGTGACGCATATACGAGAATATCAGGTATCCCTCTCGAAGCCTCACACCTGGCATGGGAAAAAAATCATC
>JAYVLL010000070.1:0-3490 GCA_043759495.1 Candidatus Altimarinota bacterium | reverse complement strand
GAAGACGCCCGGCATTGGGATACCAGTATTATCGAATTTTTCACCATTCGTATCTCACGGAAGCGATTGTAGGAATTTTTTAGATTCAGTATTATCCGCAAAAACTCGAATACGAGGATTATTGGTATACTTTCTCATAAATTCGGCATACATATGGATTGCTGTAGGTGAGAAATATGAAAAGAGTGGATACTCTCATCCATTTTTTACTGCTTCTTCTATGCGAGCTATTTCGGTTTGATCTTTTATGATCTCTCTGAGAGTAGTGGCAGTGAGTCTCTTCTGGATGATCTCAGGAGTTGGTGTATCGGATTCTATATAGTTGCTCACTCTACCAGTTCTTGGATCCGCCTCATAGTGTTTGAGTCAGGGATAGGGCTCCTTAGTTGCGAGCATAGCTCTCACATGCTCCTCTGGGACACCGAGAGGCTGGAGGAGTCACCTGAATAGGAGATTCAATCACTCTCTTGTCTCGATGTAGCGAAGATTTCCACGGAGAGCGAGTTCTGCATTGCGAACATTATTGAGTGCTGTCGCTCAAGCGATGAGGTTTTCCCTTGTTGTTGCTTGTTCTTCTGGCGAAAGAGCTAGAAATACATCACGTTCAGCCTGGAGTGCCTCTTGAGAAAAGTCTGACATAAAAATAAGGTAAAAATACTTTTCTAGTATACTTTTAAGGCTTGTATTGTCAATTTTATTTTTTGTGTTTCGGAATATATGATACTCCCTCTTCTCTCTACGATGAGTCTAGGCTATGGCTGGCTGGCTGGCTGGCTGGCTGGCTGGCTGGCTGGCTGGCTGGCTGGCTGGCTGGCTGGCTATGAGGATGATCGATTTTTGTAACATTTGAGCAAAATTTTTATACGAAAATTGATCATTTACTCTACATTTCGCACTTCGGTTACACATCCTTCATACTCTCGACACCGCTCACGATCTCAGAAACTTCCTTCGTAATCGCTGATTGTCGAGTCTTGTTATAGATGAGAGTGAGTCATGCGGCTTTCTTATTCGCACTGTCTTTCGCGTTTTTCATCGCGACCATACGAGCAGCATGTTCAGACGCTTTCGATTCGAGAAGTGTCTCATGGATGACGGCATCGAGGATCATCGGTATAGTAAATGCTATGATCGTCTCGACATCTGGCTCGATCGTGAAGTCACCTGTATAGCTATCTGCATGATGATTTCCACCGGCGACTCGTTCGAGAAATGTATGGATATCATCCTTCTGTATCGGGAAGAGTGTCTTCACGAGAGGAAGCTGCGTCAGTGCTGAGACATAGTGATTATAGACGATCGATATTTTCGTATACTTGCCCGTTTTCCACTCAGCAATGATCATACGCACCATCCTCCTCGACTCAGATATCGTGAGCGGATCCTTCATCTCATCAGAGAAGTCAGCGATGAGCGACTGTCCGGTACGCATGATGAAGTCACGGGCACGCTTCCCGATCGTGATATAGTCATACTCTCGAGTATAGGGAGTATCCTGATCGTCACGGACATACTCAGTCGCTTTCTTGTAGATATTGGTATTGTATCCTCCACAGAGTCACTTCTGAGACGCGACGAGGATGAGGAGTTCTCTCTTCGCCTCAGGCACACGTGAGAAAATCCCGAGTACTTCCTCATTCCCCGAGACTTTCGCGAGGATCGAGAGGGTTGCGAGGGCAAAAGGACGGAGTCCGAGGACACTTTCCTGTGCCTTCTTCATTTTTACCGTCGAGATCAGTTCCATTGCTTTTGTGATCTTTCCAGTATTTTTGACCGATTTGATGCGAGATTTTATTTCTTTTCCTGAGGGCATAGTGAAATAATGAATGAATATATCAATGAGTGAATTACGAATATGGGATCAGAAATTATCGACCACTCAATTCGTAATTGAAGTATTGAATTATTGAAAATTGATTGCTTATTTTTTCACCGAGAAGAGCTTTCCGAAGTTCTCGAGAAATGCCTTGAGTGATTCCCGAGTCTCGTCAGAGAAGTCTTTCGATTCACGGATGGCTGTGAGAATCTTCTCTTCACGGTCAAGTGCGATAGCGAGATCATGCTCATAGTGTCAGATCTGATCGACTGCGATATGATCGAGGTAGCCGTTCGATCCGGCGAATATCATCGTAACCTGTTTTTCGAAGGCGACAGGAGAATAGATATCCTGTTTCAGGATCTCGACCATTCGTTTTCCTCGTTCGAGCTGCTTCTTGGTATCTGGATCGAGATCTGAAGCGAACTGTGAGAATGCTTCGAGTTCACGATACTGTGCGAGTGTGAGCTTCAGTGTGCCTGCATTTTTCTTCATCGCCTTGGTCTGTGCAGAACCACCGACACGAGAGACAGAGAGTCCGACATTGATCGCAGGCTTGATACCAGCATTGAAGAGTCCTGACTCGAGAAATATCTGACCGTCCGTGATCGAGATGACATTGGTCGGGATATATGCCGAGACATCACCTGCCTGAGTTTCGATGATCGGGAGTGCTGTCATAGAACCTGCTCCGAGTGCATCTGAGAGCTTCGCTGCACGCTCGAGGAGACGAGAGTGGAGATAGAATACATCACCCGGATATGCTTCGCGACCTGGTGGACGTCTGAGAAGGAGCGACATTTCTCGATATGCATTCGCATGCTTCGTGAGATCATCATAGATGATGAGGACATGCTGAGCATCGAACATGAAATATTCTCCCATAGCAGCCCCCGAATATGGAGCGAGCCACTGCATCGCTGCTGGAGCCGATGCTCCTGCTGAGACGATGATCGTATAATCCATCGCACCAGCCTTTCGGAGTTCTTCTGCGATCGCGACGACTTTCGAGTCTTTCTGACCGATGGCGACATAGATACACTTCACACCATTTCCTTTCTGATTCAGGATCGTATCGATAGCGATCTGTGTCTTTCCTGTCTGGCGATCCCCGATGATGAGCTCACGTTGACCTCGACCGATCGGTACGAGTGCATCGATCGCCTTGATCCCCGTAGCCATAGGCTCATGGACACTCTTTCGACTCATCACTCCTGTCGCGACAAATTCCGCAGTTCGAAATGTGCTCGTCTGTATCTCTCATTTCCCGTCGATCGGATTCCCAAGTGGATCGACGACTCGCCCGAGGAGTGATGGACCGACTGGTACTTCGAGGATTTTTCCTGTCGCTGTCGCGATCATACCCTCATGGATCGACTCGAATCCTGAGAGGATCACGATACCGACGGAGTGTTCTTCGAGATTCATAGCGACACCACGAGCACCCGAGTCAAATGATATCACTTCGTTATAGGCGACATTTTTGAGTCATGCGACCTTCGCGATACCATCACCGAGGTAGACCACTTCTCAGGCATTGAGACGTTCTGGTGAGAGATCAGCAGTATCGATTTCTCTTTCGAGAGACTGTATGAGTTCATTGGCGAGCTGTACTGGAGATTGAGACATAGGAGGTGATATTAGATATTAGGTGTTAGATTTTAGATCTTAGAT
>JAYVLL010000069.1:0-2339 GCA_043759495.1 Candidatus Altimarinota bacterium | reverse complement strand
AATCCGATCTGTTCGAGATCCTTGAGTCGACCGACCAGAGCGAGTGTCAGTGAGATATCGGAATATCTCGAATCGGTCCAATACCCGAATCCTCCATCTATTCGTTGGTACGCTGAGAGTCACTGGACCGCATCACTGATGACGTCATTGAGAGAGATATCACGATATCCTTCTTCTCTCGAGATATATCGCTGCACCATGATCTTGCTCAGATCATAGGGGAGTCCGATGCTCTCATAGAGTTCCTTGAGATACACCTGTGGCATGATCGCTGCGAATTGCTGTTCGATACATCCATACGGATAGCTCGTGAGGAATTCGAGTCCCGAGAGGAGTCCGGGGAGGAGCGTCGCTGCAGAATGGATATTGAGGAATCCTCCATTTTTTCGAATATCAGATGAGAGCTCGATGATCTCATCTCATACTGGATCGGCTCGACCGCTCGTCGCGACGATCTCACGAGTCGTCGTTTCGATGATGGGTATCGTGAGTTCGACACTATCCTGATCTCCCGTCACTCTCGATACGGCCGTGATGGTGACTCTCGAAGCCTGGACTGGACTCTGTCTGACTTTTTCTATACCATCGACTGTGAGTTCGAACGGAACAGCGACTTGTGTTCATGCCTTGATCGTGAGTGATACTTTCGGAGTCTTGAGTGAGACATGAGTCGCTTCGACAGAGATATCGAAAGTCGAATCTTTCTCTGTTTTGTTGAATACTACTGGTGCGATCTGGATCTGATCTGCAGTTCCGAAAAATCTCGGCAGATTATCATTGATCAGCACATTTTTCGATGTCTGGATATGGGTCATCCCGAGTCCGAGCTCGCTTTTTTTTGTATTTACGAGCGCTTCGATCACCCACGTCGTGAGATTATCCGGGAGGACTGGAGAGCTCAGAGTATAATTCCCATTGGTATCGGTCGCGAAATCTGCGAGCCAATAGGCTGTATCCTTGAACTCTCATCGTTTTTTCTTACTGAGTCCTCCTTTCTGTCATTCTCAGGCTCATCACTTTTCTCCGAGGGATGCATCCTTCACTTCGAGTTTCTGGACGAGGTTGAGGAGTGAGGCATAGGTCATGACTCCGAGATATCGCTTCATATCATAGAAATACGCGAATGGGTTTTTCTGTGGATTTCCTGCGAGTGCGAGGAGACTCTCATCGACGATCGAGAGGCTTCCATTGGCTCCTGCTACACCCTTTCCATTTTTATCCTTGACCGTGATCATCACCTTCACGGCTTCTCCAGGAAGGTATTTCTTCTTATCGGCTGTGACGCTGACCGAGAGCTTTTTCGGATCGGGAAGAACCTTCACGACGGAAAGTGCGCGTTTATAGATCGGGAGTTTCTCTCCTGGATTTTGCCCGATAGCAAAGACCTTCACATAGACATTCGGAATATGTGAGTCGAGTATAGGGAACTCGATCCGCATCGTCGTATCGGTGATATCCTGCACATAGGAATCGAGTATACCATCATCCTTCTCGATACTGACGAACATCTTCCCAGACTGAAGTGGTGTCTTGAGCGTGAATCCTGCTCGATCACCGACCTTCAGGATAGAGGCATCAGGCGTGATATCAGCCACGGTATTATTGCCCTCATACCAGTAGTTGGACTCATCACCTCCAGATACATAGGCCAGGATATTCGAGACAAATGCTTGACCATTTGACCCTGTATAACTCGCTCGGATCAGATACTCCCCACCTGTTGCAGAGACAAATGTGTAGGTGAATGCTCATTTTGCATCTGACTGGATCGATTTCTGTGTGATCAGGATCTCTTCGAGGGATCCGTCATTATAAAATACTCCATCGACTCATTCTTTTTTCACATTTTTCCACTCTCGCTTCACGAGCTCGAGTCCGATAGTTTTTCCAGCGAGTCAGCGTGCCTCGCGATCGAGCACGATACCGCTGAGTGGGATTCCTGATTTTCCACTATTCCAGTATGGCGCACTGATGCCCACATACCCGTCGGTCGCATGGACGATCTGACTCACATTCTGATTCACGGTCTTCTGAGTATCTGGATCCGTCACTTCGAGAGAGTAGGTATATATCTGTTCACCTGATGTATCTCATCGTGTATATGCATGGTGTATCGAGGCATTCCCCTCTGCATCGAGTTGTCATGTACCGCTCGAGATGAGTATATCACTATAGTCACACGACCCCCAATAGAGACAATCCATATAGGCGTATCCGTCTCAGAATTGATAATTGCTATAATCTCGAGGATTGAAATAATATTTCTGAGCGAGGATCGAATACTGGTACGCTGCTGATGGCAAGGCACCCCCGAAATAGTACTCAGCATGAGAATGGAT
>JAYVLL010000068.1:0-9558 GCA_043759495.1 Candidatus Altimarinota bacterium | reverse complement strand
AATAAAACACTCATCTTCACACCGAATCCTGAAATGCTCCTCATGGCTTCGAGAGATGGGGAGTTTCTCGAAATACTGAAACAAGCAGATTACCTCACTCCTGATGCCAATGGGCTCTATGTCGGTCAGATGATCCAGGAGGAAAGAGGATTTCTCGTATCTGCTTTTCTGACATTCTTCTCGAAGAAATTGCTCGAGAAGAAATATGGGGAGCTCATTTCTGGAAGCAATCTCACGAAGGATCTTGTTGATAGTGCGCAGAAAACGGGGAAAAAAATCCTCATGATCGATAATTACCGCATAACGAATCCAGTCAATGCGTTTGAGGAGAGGAAAATGGAGATACAGAGCTCATTCAGTAAACTCTTTCAGGAAAAGTACTCGAATCTAGAAATCGAAATTGTATTCGACTGAGAAAAATCACCCGAAGAAATAGCAGAATATATCCAGAAAGAAAATATTTCCTACGTCTTTTCCTGCATCGGGATGAAGACGCAGGAACAACGTCTCATAGAGATTTTTGCACATATTCCAGAAAACTTTCGAGTTGTGTGAATGGGTGTATGATCATCGTTTGACTACCTTTTGGGTTTACAAAAAAGAGCTCCAATCATCTTCCAGAAGCTCGGGCTCGAGTGGCTCTATCGCCTCATGATGGAACCACGAAAGCGATGGAGGCGTATATGGGATGCGGTGGTAGAGTTTCCGAGGATGGTGAGGAAATCTCAATAATTGAGATTTCCTACTTCTCCTCTCGCATGAATATGAGTCCTTCGAGCGAGAATTTTTTCCCACTGATCCAGACATTTGGTATCTCGAAATCCTCTTCCCCTTCGAAGAATCCACTCTTCTCACGGCTCATCTCTTCGGTGATGAGGAGTTTTATCTTTCGCATGACCCCGAGTTTTTCCATGACGTCATAGATGCGATTCACGCCATCGACATAGCGAGTATCCGTCATACGAGCGATCTCCTCGATACGTATTCACTTCACTTCATAGTCTCCATCATCGCGCTTCGTGATCTGACATCGTTTCGGATCAGATTGGCGAGTTTTGAGATCATAGACCTTCACTGTCGTCGGCTCTGTTCCTGCATCGGGGACGAGGATCCCGTCAGTATCCTCTACGATACCTGATATCATCGACTCTGTCGGAGGAATCCTCTCGATGAGGAGATCCTTCAGCTCATCGACACGGATATAGGCTCCAGCTGAGATCGTGAGAGCGACTTTCTTTTGGGTCGCTTTTTCGAATATTTTTCGCATCTCCTCGAGCTGATCTGGGTCGATGATATCTGCCTTCGAGAGGACGATGAGTTCATCTTTCTCTATCATAGAAGGACTCCAATTCTCGAGCTCTTTTCGGATCGTTCGGTAGTTCTCTATGATCATATCCTCTCCCTGAGTAGCATCGAGGAGATGGATGATGATGCGACAGCGATCGATATGCTTGAGAAACTGGAATCCGAGACCCTTGCCTTCACTTGCACCTTCGATGAGTCCTGGCACATCCTCGATGACGAGCGATCGATCTTTCCATTCCATAACTCCGAGATTTGGCACGAGTGTTGTGAAGGCGTAGTCAGCGATCTTCGGTCTGACATTGGTCAGTGACTGGATCACCGTCGATTTTCCAGCATTTGGCAATCAGACGAGTCCGACATCGGCGACGAGCTTCAGTTCCATCTTTACCGAACGTTCATCCCCCGTATCACCGAGCTCGGCGAAGTTCGGTGCCTGACGAGTCGAGGAAGGGAAGTGAGCATTCCCGAATCCGCCACGACCTCACTTACAGAGGGTATATTCCTGACCAGCGACCGTGAGATCACAGAGAATCGCTCCATCGTCAGTATCAGTGATGATCGTCCCGACTGGCACCTCGAGGATCGTGTCCTCAGCACTGGCGCCATGCATCTCCTGGGTTCATCCCTTCTCGCCATCTTTTCCACGGATGAGCTTCATATGACGAAATCTCCCGAGTGTCGTCTCGTGGGTTGTCGCGACGAGTCGGATATCGGCACCATCGCCACCATCACCACCAAATGGTCAGCCTTTCGGAACATATTTCTCACGTCTCCAGGAGATGATCCCGTCTCATCACTTTCCAGCTCGCAGGGTGAGTTGCACTTCATCGATAAACATGATTGTAGATTTTAGATTTTAGATTTTAGGATTTAGCAAAACCAAATCCCAAAGTGTATCGACTATATACAAAACCCGTCAAAAAGCAAAAAATCACAAACAAAACTTGCAAAGTAGAAAATTTCTATATGATGTGTGCATTCGTCACATTCACCCACTCTACTCCCCTAAACACACGTCACTATGGCAAAAGGTAAATCTACATTCCAGATCGGAAAATCTCAGAGCGGACTCTCATGGTATATCTATCCTGTGAACAAAAAAAATCTCCCACAAGGTGAGAAGCTCAAGCTCTCCAAGTATGATAAGAAACTCCGAAAACACGTCGAGTTCACCTTTAAGGATGTGAAATAACTATTATATAAAAAAACTCCCGAGGGAGTTTTTTTTATGAGACAGTTTACTATACTCTCTGTGCGAGCTCAAAATCAGGAATCGATGCGAAGAATGTTTCGACTTCACTTTTTTTGGTATTCTGGAGATCACGGTAGTATTCCTCGATCGTATAGAGGCGCGCATCGAGAAATGCTCGCTCAGAATGAGAGAGGATCACCTTGGTAATCTCTTCATACTTCATGTTATACTGGAGGAGTTTTCGGATGAGTTTTTTGCTCACTTCGAGATCATTCATCGTACCGAAGAGTTCACTGAGTCTCTGGGATCCTTTTTTCCGAACAGTCATAGCGAGGAGAGATTATAGTGTGTCGAACCAGTCAGTAACATAGAGGTATGATACCGCATTTTTTCTATTCCTGCAAAAAATAGTACTTGCATATTCGGTTTTTGCTAGCGAAAAAAGTTTTGCTTTTTCGCTCCTTCTTTCTATAATCCAATCGCATTTTTACAAAAATGTATTTTATATCCTTCTTATAACGTGATTATAAGATTCTAACCCATAGGATTCTATGAGAAAATACGAACTCATGATGATACTCAATCCTGAACTGACTCAGTCTGATCGTGATGAACTCATCGCAACGATCGAGACAGAGCTCCGGGATGCAGGATCACATAACCTGACGGGCAATCATCCTGGTGAACAGCGACTTGCCTACCGTATCCGCACATCGGAGAATGGATATTATCTCCTCTATACGCTCGAAAGTGAGGGAAAATGAGGATTTTTCGAAGTCTCGAATTCATTTAATATCAAAAAAGATATCTGGAGATATATGTTCACCAAGATTGAGGATGAGTTTATTTTATAATTCTTCCTACTCATGAGAACTATCAATAAAGTCATCCTCATCGGGAATGTTACCAAAGATCCTTTCGTAAAGATCACCAATGGTGATAAGAAAGTGGCGACATTTACGGTCGCAACGAATCGCTACTACAAGGGATCATCTGGTGAGCCTCTCTCAGAGGCTGAGTACACGAACTGTGTCGTCTGGGGACCTCTTGCTGATCGGACTGAGCAATTTCTCGTGAAGGGAAAACTCGTCTATATCGAAGGAAGGCTGAAGACTCGCATCATCGATAAGGATGATGGAACCAAGCTCCATAAGACTGAAGTCGTCGTCGGACAGCTCATCTTCCTTTCGAAGAGAGAAGAATTCGAGACGGTAGCAGTCGAATCTCCAGATGCTGCAGACTATGATGACTTTTCTGATCTCGAGTGAGGAAAGTTCTAAACAAAAAAAGATAGAAATAGACCCTGAATTGTCATGCCGTAGGCATCCCTTTCAAAATCAAGTATGAGAAACCCATTATCAAAATCTCATACGTGAATGAAAAAGCGATTCCTCCGCTTCGCTCGGAATGACAAAATTATACGCGAAGTTTCTTAACTCAATTATTTATGCCAACAAAAACGAAGAAAATATGTCCGATTGATGCAGAGAGTATTACTCACATCGATTATAAGGATATTGTCCTCCTGAAAAAATACCTCACGAAATTCAATCGTATCATCCCTCGTTACTATAGCGGAGTGTCCCTCTCGAATCAGAAAAAACTCGCAGCCGCTATCAAGCGTGCTCGATATATGTCTCTCCTTCCATATGTACTCGAAGTCAAGCGTCCTGCTGGTGCAGCGGCTACTATGGTCGAAGCAATCACGCCTGTTCTCGATGAATCCGCTGTCGCAGTCTAATACTAGAAAAAGAGTGAGTCTGGTCGGACTCATCTATCTCTCTTTTGGTTCGAGCTTTAATAATTTCTCCACTTTTTGGTCAGAGTGGAGGTTTTTTTTTGACAAAATAGGGCTTTCCTGCTATCATCGGTCTGTCATTCATTATTTCCTAATATTTATCTATGAATACTCTCTCTAAGCTCGCTCTTTCTGGAACGGCTATCGCACTCACACTCGAACAGACTTTTGCGGCTATCGATCCGGGAATCGCTAAGGTCGATCCGACTATCATATGAACCCCAGGCTCTGCTGAAACTGCTGTACAATCACTCATAGGAAAGGCTATGACTTTTCTAGCAATTCTTGCAGTGGTCTATGGGCTCTATGGAGGTTTTCTTATGCTCACGGCTGGTGGAGAGGAGGAAAAGATGAAAAAGGGTCGCACTATCCTTATTCAGGTAGCTATCGGTCTCATAGTTATATTTCTCGCGAATTCTATTGTTCAATTTGTTCTTACAAAAATTCTTTAGTTTTTCTGTTCCCGCCCCACTCTCAAGGCCTTTGCTTCGGCAGAGGTTTTTTTCTTGTGTTTTCCCTCATTTTTTCTATAGTAGGAATGCTTTGAATTAGATGAATTTCGAAAATTCACCATTCACAATTCACTATTCACAATTCATACTATGCCCTACGATCACATCTCTCTCGAAAAAAAATGGCAGAAATTCTGGGAAGAGAATCAGGTTTTCAAAACAGAGAATCCTATTTCTGAAATCTCCTTTGACAAGAGTAGCAAGATGGTTCTGGAATCCGAAAAAAATCCTCAGTCCGCCATGGCGGACAGCTCCTTTCAAAAGGAGCCCAACAAGCCGAAGAAATATATCCTCGATATGTTCCCGTATCCATCAGGCGCTGGACTCCATGTCTGACATCCGAAGGGATATACAGCGACGGATATCGTATCGCGGTATTATCATGCGAAGGGATACAACGTCCTCCATCCTATGGGATTCGATGCTTTCGGTCTCCCTGCAGAGAACTATGCTATCAAGACGGGAACGCATCCTGCGATCACTACGGCCGAGAATATCGCGACTTTTACCAGTCAGATGAAGAATCTCGGATTCTCTTATGACTGGGATCGTATGGTCGATACGACCGATCCAGAGTACTATAAGTGGACACAGTGGATATTTCTCGAACTCTTCAAGCGATGACTCGCATACGAGCAAGACCTCCCGATCAACTACTGCCCGAGCTGCAAGACTGGACTCGCGAATGAGGAAGTCCTCTCAGATAATACTTGTGACCGATGTGGGACTCGTGTCGAGCGTCGCCCGATCCGTCAATGGGTACTCAGGATCACAGAGTATGCTGAGAGACTTCTCGCAGATATCGATACTCTCGACTGGCCAGAAGGGATCAAGGAGATGCAGAGAAATTGGATAGGGAAGAGTGAGGGGTGTGAGTTCAGGATGATGAAAGAAATAGACACAAAAAAATGAAGATTACCTCTCTCCGTAAACGGAGGTGTCCACAATGGACTGGCTAAATCTTCATCTATGGAAAGTATATTCGGATCACTCCAAAAAGTCAATACAAAAATAAAATTCTCTGGAAATATAGAGGGACAGATCATCGGTGTAGACAATAAGAATATATCTTTCCGATCAAAAGACATTCTGGCTCATTTTCGATGAAAAAGTAAAAAAGAGTTTATCCAGCGATCAGGATTTCTCGGAACAGTCTTCTCTCTCATGGATCGGATACATTTTGATCAAGAGAATCATGGATATTTTTTTTATAAGAATATAGTTATAAAAATTGTGCTTTGACAGCAAACAAATGGTAACTATTTCGTGAAATCCTACTATGTCGCAGATACATTGACAGAAGAGTATAGAAAGTATTCCGACAGGATAAAGAAGCCAACTGCACTCCTGCTCCATGGTTGGGATAATGTTGAGAAAAGGACAAATTGGGGATGGATGCCTTCGACGAAAACTGAACTCGAAAAGATCGGATATGAAGTCATCATGGTGCAACTTCCTGGGAATAATGCCCCTGACCTCGAGAAACAACTTGCATTTCTGGATCAATACAAAAGTAGACTCGATGAGCGATCTGTGATTATCGGTCACTCGATGTGAGGATTCCTCGGGATGCATTTTGTAGCAAACCTCGATATAAAAATCGGTAAACTCATCTGTGTAGCCCCTATTTTTAATTGACTCATTGATAATGTTGACTGGAGTGACAAGGTTACAAATTGGGATATAGGTATGAGTTCTATGAAGAACATTTATGATGAAGAAAAGATACAGAAGAATACAAATGATTGGCGCGTATTTCTTTCAGAAAATGATCCATGGATTCTTCATTCCGATGCAAGTAAATACTTTGAATCTGTATGAGCGCATATTATAAGTATCCCAGATGCAGGTCATTTCTGTGAATGAGATGGTTATGCTACTTTCCCAGAACTTCTCGAAGAGTTCGATCATATCCGTGTCTACACAACCCGAGTAGATACTGTTTTTGGTATGACGTACGCAGTCCTCGCGCCTGATCATCCGAAGGTCGAGAGCTTCATAACGGACGATTATCGAACCATATGTGAGCAATATATCGAGTGAGTACAGTGAAAAGCCGATATCGATCGTACGAATGATGGAAAAGAAAAGACAGGAGTATTCACGGGATCATATGTTATCAATCCATATAATGGTGAATCTGTACCTCTCTGGATAGCAGACTTTGTCCTTGGTCATTATGGTACTGGTGCACTTATGGCAGTACCAGCTCATGATGAGAGAGATTTTGAGTTTGCACAGAAATATGATCTGCCGATCAAGCAGAGTATCGGTCAGAAATTCTGAAAAGAATTATCTGATACGCAGAAGAGAGATCGTGTTGGCGCTATAATTATGAGAGATGATACAATCCTTTGTGAGAAACTCAGTTCAAAAGATACTAAATTCAACGGTGAATACCTCTTGATCGGAGGTGGTATCGAAGAAGGAGAGAGTCCTACTGAAGCTCTCAATAGAGAAATAATGGAAGAGCTAGGAGTTTCAGCTTTCAAGATCAACGAGCAAATATGAGTATACTCTACACATTGGTTTTCTCTGCCAAAACAAGAGAATAGAAGCATGACGCATCATATCTTCGCCATAGAGCTTGATGGTACCGATATATCTGAGAATACGGATGAAACAGAGCTTCAGTGGGTGCCTGTAGATAAGCTACTCATAGATCTGGATCAACATGATAAAAAAGATCAATCTGATGCTATCAGAAGGTTTATAAATAAATCAGTTTTTACTGATGATGGTTTTCTCGTGCAGTCTGGAGAAAATGATAGTATTTCTTCCTCTGAAGCTCGAAAAATCCTATCAGAGAAAGCAGAAACCGAAGGATTCGGTCAGAAAAAAGTAAACTATAAACTTCGAGATTGGCTCTATTCTCGTCAGAGATACTGGGGAGAGCCGATTCCACTGATCCATATTTCGAGGGAGGATTATGCAAAATTGCCGAGAGTAAAAAATCTTGAGGATGCAAAAAGTAGTGAAGCTTCTATCTTTGTGTCATCCTGAGGAACGAAGGATCTGCCCCAAAGTGGAACAGATTCTTCGCAAGCTCAGAATGACAAAAATGAGGAATATCTCGTCATCGATGGAAAGATCTTCTCAGGTATCTACGAAGGCATCACCGGGAAGATCATCATCGATTCGCATCTCCCTCTCACGCTTCCAGAAGTCGAGCGATACGAACCAGCAGGAGATGGGCAATCACCACTTGCGACCGTACCTGACTGGGTGAATGTGAAACTCGCGGATAACCTCTCTGGAAAACGTGAAACCAATACGATGCCTCAGTGGTGAGGAAGCTGTTGGTATTATCTGCGGTATATGGACTCGAAGAATCCAGATACTCTCGCAAGCAAAGAGGCACTGGAGTATTGGCAGAATGTCGATGAATATGTCGGTGGTGCAGAGCATGCCGTACTGCATCTTCTCTATGCACGATTCTGGCACAAGGTACTCTATGATATCGGAGTCGTTCCGACTCTTGAGCCATTCCAGAAGCTCACAAATGTCTGAATGATACTCGCATATGCGTATGAACGATCAGATGGTGGGCTTGTTGCGGTCGATCTCGTGGAGGAGGTGCCAAGCCCTCTTTTGAAAGAGGGTACCCCGAAGGGGGGGGAGATTTTCGATCCAGAGAAAAATATTGAACCTCAGAAGCTCGATAATACGAATATAAAAGTTCTTCCACGAACGATTTTTGTCGAAAAAGAAACTGGTAAAGAAGTGAAACAAGTCGTCGCTAAGATGTCGAAGTCTCTGAAAAATGTCGTGAATCCGAACGATATCGTCACTCAGTATGGAGCAGACACACTTCGCCTCTATGAGATGAGTATGTCAGGATTTACCGATGCAGCACCCTGGAATCCCGATGCCATCATCGGTGTTCGCAGGTTCCTCGATAAGGCGTATGCTGCTTTTGCTCACTCCTCCCCTAAGATAGGGGAGGCCGGGAGGGGTGTGTACGATAATAACACACCTCCCCTCACCCCTCCTCACTGAGGAGGGGAATACCTGAGAGCAAAAGACGATATGAAAGCCATGAAGCTCCTCCACAAGACGATCAAGAAGGTCTGAGAAGATATCATAGAGTACAAGTTCAATACTGCGATATCAGCACTCATGATCCTCCTGAATGAGTGAATCCCGACAGATGAAGAGTTCGCTCTCGAGTGGAAAGAGAAATTCGCGACACTTCTCCATCCATTCGCACCACATATGGCGGAGGAACTCTGGAAAATTTGTCATCCTGAACTTGTTTCAGGATCTCGGGATACACTTGAAGATGCCGAAACAAGTTCGGCATGACTTTCTATATATAACATCTCCTGGCCCGACTATGATGACTTCATGCTCATCGATGATGAGGTGACGATAGCGGTCCAGGTGAATGGCAAGCTCCGTGGAACTCTCGTCTGTCTGAATGGCGTCATGCAAGACGAGGTATCATCTCTCGCACATGAGGATCCTGGCATATTCAAGTGGATCGAGTGAAAGATCCTCGTGAAGGAGATATTCATCCCGAATAAGATGCTCTCGATCGTGGTGAAGGAGAGTGAGTAATCAGTGACAGTATGCAGTGATCAGGATGGAGTGTTTTTGGTATTATTCGTGATGTTTTTAGATGATCTTTTTTGTATTCTGGGAAAATAGAGTATAGAGACCTCTGAAATATTCGTAGAAGTTCTCTTTTGTCATTCCGACGATAGGAGGAATCTGCTCTGAGAATAGAATGAAGCAGATCCTTCGTTCCT
>JAYVLL010000067.1:0-6161 GCA_043759495.1 Candidatus Altimarinota bacterium | reverse complement strand
AACTAAGAACTAAGAACTAAGAACTAAGAACTAAGAACTAAGAACTAAGAACTAAGAACTAAGAACTAAGAACTAAGAACTAAGAACTAAGAACAGGTTATTGAAAACTGTACAGTGTCAACCTATACTCCCTTTTTATCCTCAATCCAATATGAAAACATTTTTCAAGATTCTCTCATATATCATCATCATTCTCATCGCAATTGGGATGACCTATATGCTCGTTCCTCGCCCATACCAAGTACATCATCATGCGAATTTCGCAGTATTTATAGATGGGAAACAGTGGAATTTTACCAGGGATATTTATATGGAGGAAACCTCTCGATGTAATATCACGACCGATGTGAAACCTGAGGACCGTATTCACCTCCATGAGAATCGCTGAGATCTCGTCCATGTTCATATAGCAGCCTCGACCTGGTGAGACCTCTTCGCGAATCTCCTCTGGAATATGGGAAGTGGCTACCTCGTGGATGACTATGGAAAGATGTACCTCGCGGCAAGTGGGAAGAATATCTATTATTTCGTGAATGGAGAACTCATGAGTAATCCCTCGAATCGAACCGTCGGAAGTGAGGATAGGCTCCTCGTCTATTATGGGACTGGAACTGCGGATGAAGTCCAGAAGATGTATATGGATACCGTCCCGAAAACCGCGCATGAATACAATCAGAAAGCAGATCCAGCGAGCTGTGGATCCAATACCTATGGATGGCTCACTCCGATTGCGGAACCGATCCATGAATGGATAGAGCATCGCGCAGAATAGGTTCTAGAAATATGCGAATAATACACTCCTTCGATGTTTCTAAAATTCCAAGATTCCAACTCTCAAACATTCCAACACACATGCTCTCCAACCTCCTCAGACCATTCTGAAACATATACCTCGTACTCACATTTCTCCTCCTCATGATCCTCTGAGGGTATCTCTGGTGGGCCTTCACAGATATCCGTGTCATGTTCGGGAATTATGGAACCATTCATACTTCGACTGACGTCATCCTCTCACTCATCATGATCATAGGATTTCCCCTCTTCATCATGTGAACTCTCTATAAGTGACTCCGGTTCGGGATCAAGGAAAGTCTCCATCGAAATACTGGAATAGGTGCATTTGGTGGAATAGTAGGTACTATTATCTCTGGGAGTTCATGCTGTGGACTCACACTTGCTGCATATTTCTGACTCATCCCACTCATGAGTCTCCTGCCCTATGATGGCATCGAGATCAAGATCCTCGGGACACTCGGACTCCTCTGGGCACTCTGGGATACCTACAAAAATCTGGAAGTATGTCGAGTCGGGAAGAGGCAGTGATAACTCTACTTTTTTATGTTCTTATTTGCCTTATGGGTTACTCTAGTAGCAATACTAGCTATTCCACTTAATAGCACTGGAAATTCTCAATTAATCTGTTCTTGGAGTGCCAGTATCTGCGCCTTTTCCGTATCAGTGGGGCTTATTCTCATTTCTGAAAGATCCTCAGTACGAAAACGAGTACAAACATCATATAAGGCTCGCATGCTCAGGATGTTTTCATCATCTCTCATTGCCTGATACTCACTATATTTTCCTGTTAAGTATTGATGCAAACCCTGAGAATTTCGTATCGAACGAGCAACAAAATCTCCGAAGAGATCCTCAGCGCTCGGATCCATAGATGATCATCAGAGATGTTTCATGTCAGCTATGTGCTTCATTGTAGTAATCTGTATAGAGAATTAGTGGAGGCGTTGATTTCATTCCTTATTTGTCTGCATTGTAAACATACGAGACCAGTATCATATTTCCCTCTTTCTCTCTTTGGCCTTATCTCAATGTTCACCATTTCTATCAAAACTTGCCATGGTCTCTTCCGAGAGAGGTGTACATTTATTTTTTTCTAGTGAATCATTAACATGGCCCCGTGCACCGTTTAGTACCCAGAGCATAAACGCAGCCATTCATCGCTCATTTCCATTGATCAGTGCTCATATATACACTGATGGAACACCCTGATCATCGTACGTGATCGTTGCCTGACACTGCATCTGATTTCCATCAATATTTTTGGAAAGCAAGTATTTATATTGTTTGGGGTTTTCTGAATCAGACATGTCATGGATCGCGTACTCTCCATCGTTTAGAAGGGAAGAAAACCGTACATGCTCGTTAAAATCAGCACTTGCCATACCCTTACTGATCTTGCCCATCATAGTCTTAAGTTGTCATACATACATAGGTTTTTTATTGTCTCATTGGATACCATTTTTATGACGAGATTCTACAATAGGGTTTTTATAATGCATCTTTCCATTAGAGTCCAGAAAGGCTACACAGAGTACTGGGAATCCTGGGAGTTCATATAATCGAGATGATTCATTCGATATCCCGAATCGAAATGTCAGAAGTTTTCCATTTCACGTATCTGAACTCTCGAGGATCGAAGCATTGGTTCAGTCTCATGGGAACAGAACATGCGCTGGATATTCACCTTCTGCTTCTCTCGGGACCTTATCGAGTGTAAGTTCCTCGATAGAAATTCTTTTTGCTTTTTTTGATATATTGATCGTATCCGCCCCATTCACAAGTTCATGCACTCATGCACTTACAGAATCCTGAAGACCTCAAGCCCTATAATTTTGGCTTACCTCAGCACCTCATGCTTCTCTAGTGGCACTAGGAGCAGTATCAATACTTGACCTTCTTTCTGCAAGGCCGTGCTCATAGACTGTCCTGACCCGAAAACGTTCTGATCGTAGTGTGATACTCATAGAAAAAGAGATTATATCACCGAGCATAGCATATACTTTATTATTTTGCAAAAATCATCCTCTTTCCAGAAATATTTGATCAGGAGGGAACGTTCGGGAAGGAGTATTCTATATTTATTTCATATCTAATTTTTCCACCCGTTTCATCTCAAGTATTCTCGCGACGGCGAAGACTCGATCTTCCTGTCGTTCGTGACAGTATGCCACCATGCCGAGGTATTTCTTGCCCATATGGACCATATCCCCGATGCTCTCAGGGGTGACTCTCCGAGTGGATTTCTCATCCTTTCCCTTCAGGTAGACCATCTCGAGATCGACACTATCCATGATCGCGCTCTCGATGAGCTCTATCCGTTCCTCTTTCGACATGAGTCGCTCAGCTCGGTGATACTGATACTTCGTGACAAATGACACTACAGAGAAATCCATCATGATATGATGCTTCGCTATCGGTTTCACGAGGTAGAGTCACTCATAGGTACGGCAGCGAGAGAGCGCGACATAGACCTGTCCATGAGCAAACGATCCATTCCCGATATCGATCAGGACTCGATCGAATGTCTTGCCCTGAGACTTATGGATCGTGATCGCCCACGCGAGCCTGAGAGGAAACTGGGTAAATGATCCGACAACCGATGGTCAGACGATGCCCGTGATATGATCTGGCACGAAGTGGTACATCTCCCACATATGTGGACCGACACTGACTGTATCTCCTCGTTCAGTGAGGACTTCGACGATATCATCTCCGTCCTCATCCTTGCGAAATCCTGTGATCTTTCCGATCGTTCCATTCACCCATCGGCCTCGAGTATCATTGGCGACGAACATGATCTGAGAACCGAGCTTCAGTGCGAGATCGACCTCAGTCGGGAGTTGTTTCTGATCGACGGATCCGAGGAGATTTCCAGAGAAGATACGCATCTTCCCCGCGAGCGCTGACAGTCGTTCGCTATTCACTCGCTCTGCAGTCGCATTGGTCGTCGCGAGCGTGATCACCATCCCTTCAGAATGATCAGGAAGTATACACCGCTGGTTCAGGAACTCGAGATCAGATGCTTCGGGAGTATTGTTTCGGATACGATTCAGGAGGTGGATAAAGACATCATCCTTCTGTCGATAGATCTTCTCGAACTCGACGAATTCCATCTCGAATGCTCCATCCGTGAAGACATACGATCCGAAGAAATACGGTGTCTTGTACCGCTCCATGAACGATGCCTTCTCATAGCTCGTGAGAACTGGAGGGAGCTGATAGAGATCTCCGATGAAGACCATCTGTATCCCTCAGAAAGGGACTCCTCGCATACCCTCACGATTGATCCGTAGTGTGATGTCGACGAGATCGAGGAGATCCGCACGCACCATCGAGATCTCATCGATGATGATGATATCGATCTTCTCGAAGAGTGTCTTCAGTTTTTTCGATGGCTTGATCTCATCAGGATGTACATGCGGTTTCCATCAGAAAAATGAGTGTATCGTCTGACCACTCACATTCAGCGCGGCCACTCCAGTCGGTGCGAGGACAATGACTTTTTTTTTCGTATGCAGTCGGAAATGCTCGAGAAATGTTGATTTCCCAGTCCCTGCTTTTCCGGTGAGAAATACGTGTTTATCGGTCTCTTCGAGGAGGATGAGCGTTTTCTGGAATGTAGGATTCAGATCGAGAGGCATATGCGACTGAGTCTATATCGAACTCGGGTGAATGCAAATAATTCAGTGAAAATCTCGTGCTAAAAAAACTTCACGTATGCCTTCGGAAATGAGAGACCGAAATCGATAAAACTCTTTTTGAATTCTGTATATCATTTCTGTTCATTCGGACCACCTCGCTGACGGAGCTGATCGAAGGAGATATAGCGTATCCCTTTCGCGAGGGATTCACGGAACCAGATATCGATGAGTCCTGTTCCGCCCTGGATCGGATACGCATCTTTTCCGGTGAAGGCCGAGAGGTGAACTGAGTGATTCCCATTGTAGTCATGGACGGAGAGTCCTGCAACCGCCTTTCACTCAGCATCATAGCAGAGCCATTGACGGATACTCTCTCCTCAGATGGAGGAGATTTTCTTAAAATAACTGATGTAGTCACTCTTGTACCAGTGCTTTACCTTGGTTGCGCGGAATGCTTCGATATATTCCTGATGTGTGACCGATCGGACGGTTCCACCAGAATGGAGAAATTTTTTCTGTGCTCGTCGGGCTCGATCATTCCACTTTCTCATATATTGATCATCCTCGAGGAGCGTACATCCAGTCTCCTGATAGTGATCTGTGAGATGGAGTCGTCTCCAGCCACTCGGAACAACTCTCAGAGAATACGGGATCCACGCGACCATCGCATGGCGGACTCCGAGGGTTTTCTTGAGCATCTCGATATCTGGCTCGACATCAGTGCGTTCGTATTTGATAATCGCGAAAAAATCTCAGAAAAGTTTCTTCTTCCAGGCGAATTGTGGAGTATTTCCGATATCGAAGGTCGAGAGTCCACAGGATTCGAGGTATTTTCGATAGATCGTGGAGCCAGTTCGGTGATAGTAGAAATCGGGAGGATAATCAGCAGGGTTGAGAGGGATCATAGAGAAACTATAGCAGAAAATAGGGGAAAAGGCAAAAATTAGCAGTTAGCAGAGGGGGAAAGAATGTGATTCTGTCATTCTGAACTTGTTTCAGAATCCATGCTTCCGAAAGAACGAGATTCCGCATCAAGTGCGGAATGACGGATACAAGACATATGTTGTACAGTGATATAGACCTGGGTTAATTCCCCATCACCTTCCTCGGCAACCGAATCTGCACTTCCCATTCTCACCGCCGAGAGATCGCATTCTCCGCGGCTTCTTGCTCCGCTTTTTTCTTGCTCGTTCACTTCCCTTGTCCGAGATGGATACGATCGAGAGAGGCGTCGACGATATAGTACTTATTATGATCGGAACCCTCTTCTCCTGACACTATATAGGTCGGGGTAATTCCCCAATATTCTTGTGTGAGTTCCTGCAAGTGTGATTTCGGATCGACATAGAGACCCTTTTCGAGGATATGTGGGAGGGTCGAGAAGACATGCTTCTGGATAAATGTATCAGCAATATCAAATCCCTGATCGATATAGATCGCACCGATTATCGCCTCGAGCGTATTCGCGAGGATGTAGCCATTATCCTGACCTCCAGCGAGAGATTCTCCGCGTGAGAGCTGGATCGCCTCTGAGAACTGGAGTCATCGCGCAATCTCAGCAAGGTTTCGACCGCGAACGAGTGCTGATCGGATATCCGTGAGCTCACCCTCAGGTTTCAGAGGGAAGTGAAAATAGAGAGCTTTCGTGATCGAGAGCTCGAGGACGGCATCGCCGAGGAATTCGAGACGCTCATTGGACTCAGTATAACTGCTCTGAGCCTCATT
>JAYVLL010000066.1:0-9076 GCA_043759495.1 Candidatus Altimarinota bacterium | reverse complement strand
AAGGAAGGGGAGGAGGCGTAACATTCTGTTATTTCGATCCAAGTCCCTTTCCTCCCTAAGATAGGGAGGATCAAGGAGGGTGTGAATGCTCGGAACTCTTGTTCAAAAAATCCCCCTTCATATTATTTGGAAGGGGGATTTTTAAAAGACATATTCGATCCATGAAGGATCTATTCTGGTCAAGACACTACATAGATAGATTGCATTACAAGATTCGTCAGTAACTCTTTTATTCGAGTTATTTCACGAGCAAATTTTTGTGCAACTTCTTCGAATGATTTTCCATATTTTTGACACTGCCTGAAATTATTTTCTGCATCTTCTCGTTCTTGTGTATGGTATCGTATCAGTATATCTCGTATCATTCTCAAGTAATCTTCTCTACTTTCGTGCGCATCGCTAACTATAGCAATTCTTCTCTTTACCTGGCATATTCTCTCATTCAGTTCACTTATTATCTCAATAGGTTGCGTCTGTATAGTACGAATACTGTCGAGTTCTGCTGGTTCGAGAGTCACCTCTGGTAAATTGCTCGATGCAAGTATACCACTAAACAGTTTATGTTTTCCAAGATCTGTCAGCAGAAATGAATAGAGTTTATGCAGATCATGGATTTCTAAATGAGTAAATCCTGTTTGATCCAGAGCATGTTTCCTTACAAAAGATCTCAGTATACGAAGGTATCATACAGGTTCTATATCTTTCAGATCCTTCATTTCTAAGATATCACTATCCATTTTACTTCGTTGTCTATCGAGAATTTTTTGGACCTGTATTCGAGTGGACTCTTGACCATAATGTTGTGCTTTTGTTCTCATCTCGCTCATTACTTCCTCAGGATTTATAATTTCTGAATTCCACATAATCTCTAGAATAGAATATAGATAAAATCTATATTAGGATAAAGTACACTTCTGTCAATACTTTTTTCTCCCTTTTATGGTGTGATAATCTCCCTCTTCACTCTCTCCCCCACTTCCTCTCCTCGCTCCCCGATGACTCCTACATGCCGCATGATTTCAGCCGAGAGGAGCATCCCCTCAGCCGTCGAGGCATCGATACCGTGTGACTGCAGGTAGTAGAGTGCCTCACCCGAGATGCGATGGGTACGATTGCTATGCCCTCCTTCGATACTATCCGTCTCGATCTCGAGGACAGGACGACCACGTACCGAGATATCTGTCCCGAGGAGGATATTCGTCTGATCGACTCGCAGATGGATCCGCTCTGATCCCTGTTCCACACGTCCGATACCATCGACGGAGATCTTCGCATGGTCTCTGAGGAGTGAGAGGAGTGAGAGCGAAGCTTTCACATCCTGACCATGTACTATTACGGACATTTTTTGAACCATATCTGCATGATAATATACCCCAGCCCCTATATAGGTCGCACCACTTCCGATGTGGAATATTCGAGTATTTTGTGTCGAAGTCTGTGGGACGAGGAGATACTGAAGTGTGATACCTGGCGAGACCGTGATCGTACAGGATCCGAGGGATCCATCATCGAATATGGTCGTATCTTCCGTGAGTGTGAGTGTCGATGTCGTGAGTGTATCTATGAACATGCTGAGAGTATAGAGAAATGGGCGGAAAGGACAAGGGGATTTCGAGAATTCATCTCATAACAACAATTAACACCTTTGCTCATTCCTCATGATGAAATCCAGTACAAAATGGGGGTTCGGGGGGCGAAACTGTCTGAGCGAAAATGAAAACAGATCATCGCTGAGCGAAGCGAGGAGGAGCGAGTTTTTTGCCCCCCGAAACTTTTGATACTTTTGGTTCCAAAAGTATGGAAATAGCCTCATGAAAAGTACGGAAGGATTCTGAAATACGAGATTCTTGCCTTCCATCAGGGAATATTCTCTTGGATTATTTTCCTATTCACCTTCGTTACAAGGATGACAACAGAATGAAGAGCCAATATCATTTCCGAACAATGAACTTGTATTTTTGACTCTTTTCTGCTACTATGCAGACAATGATAGCGAACAATACATACATGACTCATGTGGTGACTGTAGACCGTGCGAACGAGAAATGAGTCTTCGTTGCCCGAGAGATGCTCTCGACCCTCCATCACAGTATTTCTCATATGTCACACTGGTGGGAGTTCTGGAAGACAGAAGAGCGACCATCATTTCGATTCCAGATATTCACGATAGACGGACAGATACGGTTCTATTTCTCGACGCCACGAGTCTATGCGGCATTTCTGGTCTCCCAGCTCTATGCGCACTATCCCGATATCGAGGTGAATGAATGTCCACATCCCATCAGTCCATCACTCCCGATACGGTATCGATCGCTCCATCTTCACCATCATGACCTCGATACGATCAAGCTCTATGTGAATATGAAGGACCGTACGGAGAAGGATTCTATCGATCCACTCTCGAGTCTGACAAGTGCTCTCGTGAAGATCCCGAAGGGTGAGATCGGAGGATTTATCATCGATTTTGAGCCCGTTCATGATCATCTCTGGCGGACCGAATCGAAGAAATCACTCCTCACTTCGAAATATATTCCGAACTTTCTGAAACTCCCCCTCCTCTCGATCTGGGGATATATCGCGTGGATATTTTTCCCGCTGAGGATTTTTTCTGTCATTTTCTCACTCCTCTTGCCACCTTCTGAGACTCCCGATGTTCATGATGTCCATGCACCGAATACTCATGAGAAAGATGCAACGACCAAGACAGATACCTATGGATTCCGTACGGCGATCCATATCTGCAAGAGTGTCTGTGACCCGATACATGACGACCTCATCCTGAAGGAGCTCGGAAGCAGTATGAACATCTTCGCGGATCCGAAGGGCAATCACTTCATCGTGAGACGACATCCTATCACCGAATATGGGAAGATCCGTCAGTCACTCAGCAAGACGACACAAATACTCAATACCACAGAACTTGCAGGGATCGTCCACCTCCCGACGCTCTATGTGAAGACACCTGGCGTCTACTGGGTGACAACACGCAAGTTCGAGCCACCACACCAGCTCCCGAGTTTCGACACGCCCAATACTCCGATCGGAGTGGCGAATTTCCGTGGGAACAATGTGGGATTTGGCATACAGCCCACTGATCGCGCTCGCCATGTCTACATCATCGGAAAGACGGGCATGGGAAAATCAACCCTCCTCGAGAACATGATCTACAGTGATATCCTGAACGGTCGTGGTGTCGCCGTGATCGATCCACATGGCGATCTCGCCGAGACGATCCTCGCCAATATACCGAAATCCAGAACCAATGATATCGTCCTCTTCGATCCTGCTGATCAGGAGTATCCGATAGCGTTCAACATGCTCGAGAATAATCGCCCTGAATTGCGCCCGATTGTCGCAGGAGGACTCGTGTCGATCTTCAAAAAAATGTTCGCCGAGAGCTGGGGGCCACGCCTCGAATATATCCTCCGCAATACCATCCTCACCCTCCTCCTCATCCCTGAGACCACGCTGATCTCGATACCGATGATGCTCACCCATGAAGCATACAGAAAAAAGATCGTCGCCAAGATCGATGATCCGATCCTGATCCAGTTCTGGACACAGGAGTTCGAAAAGATGAACCCATCGATGATGAGCGAAGCAGTGAGTCCCATACTGAATAAGGTCGGACAATTTCTCTCATCGCCCATCCTTCGAAATATCCTCGGTCAGCCGAAAAATCCCTTCTCACTGCGATGGATCATGGACAATGGAAAGATATTTATCGTGAACCTGTCGAAGTGACGTATCGGTGAAGATGCGAGTGCGCTCCTCGGTGCGATGATGGTGACGAAGTTCCAGATCGAGGCGATGACACGTGCGGATACTCCTGAAGCGGAGCGCCGAGACTTCGGACTGTATGTCGATGAGTTCCAGAACTTCGCCACTGACAGTTTCGCGACGATCCTCTCAGAAGCCCGAAAATATAAACTCTCCCTCACGATGGCGAACCAGTATGTCGATCAGATGGCAGAGACCGTCCAGTGAGCCGTCTTCGGCAACGTCGGAACCCTCGTCGCCTTTCAGGTCGGCTACCATGATGCCCTCACCTTTGCTGAGGTCTTCGGTGGGGAAGATGTCATCCTCCCGCAGGACCTCACCAATCTCAGAAAATACGATATCTATACCAAGCTCCTCATCGACGGCATGCCTTCACCTGTCTTCTCAGCGACGACGCTCGCTCCCCTTCGAGAACGCATCGATGTCCCACCGCAGCAATCCCGCGATGTTCTCCTGAAGGTCTCCCGTGAGAAATACACGAAGAAGAAGGAATTCGTCGAGAAAAAAATATACGACTACGCTCGAAAGATCTCTGACGATGAGAAAATCTACAAGAAGGAACAAGAGATCTATAAGGAAAAGATGCGTGATGAGAGGAAGAGGAAGGAAGGATAGGAAAGGAAAGTATTTTTGATTTCAAAAAGAAAATATCTATACTTTCGTGGCTCTCCATTCATGGTGGGGAGTGGTGGGCTTTTATATCCCCACCAACTTACTTTTCATTTCTATGAAAATCGTAGTTTCGCTCTCTGTCTGGAGAGTTCGACTTTCATTCGAGATCATTCTCGGAAGGTAGTCGAAAAAATCCCCCTAAGTAGAATTATGGGGGATTTTTATTGGCGGAAAGCAATGAACTCTTATACCAACTTACGTGTCGTAGTTTCGCTCGACACATGTAGTATATCATAATTTTTTGGATTTCAAATTTTTTTCGATGGAAAAGAGTATATCAGAAAAATCCTAAAAAAAGACTCACTTTTAGATACTTGTGTATACTGGAATTGAGCTAATCATAATATGTCTCACTTACTTTCGTCAAAAATATTTAATCTCAAAGGTGTCTGCAACTTAGACATCCCATATTATTCAAGAGATCAGACACGTTCTGAGGAGTTCTTCGTACGTATACTCGAACTATATTTACGCCTCTATTTTCGCACTGAAGCGCTTTATCTGTCAGTCGCATTCATGGTTCACAGTTCGAACAGGCTGCATCAGAAATTCGAACAGAATCTCAATCATCTCGATAATATACTTCATTGGTTGATGGAAATCTAGTGTCTGGAAGAACTATTGAAGAATCACTCAATATTGAAGCAAAAGTATGATACCAGCGTCATCATTCGGTATTAGTTGTCATTGAAGTATGTATAAATTCTCAATCTTTTCATTGAGATACGGAAATTGAGTGTGATGGAAGTTTTGGATCCACTACAATCTCTACAGAATCCGGAATAGGCTGATTTCGCATATAAGATTTGATGATAGGCTGAATAGTACTCTCTCTCTGTTTTGTCAAATATTTCCTCACTCAATATATACTTTGTCAATTGTACATTCTGCATGAGATTGCATTTCTCTCGAGAATCTGTAGAGTAGAGGGCATCTAAATCGTCTCATATGAAATTCCTCTCCCTTATCTTCCTCTCATTTTTCATCCTCCTCCACTCAGCGTCACTCTGGGCACTCACTGACAAGGAGCTCAATCTCCGCAATACCACTATCAATACGACTGGAAATGAGAATCGACTGCTCGAAGATTTCGTATGACCGATACGGGAATTCTTTTTCTCAGCAGGAGAATCATGAGGAACAGGGATTTCGAATGCCTTTATCAATATCGCCTTCTCGATCAAGAATTTCTTTATCATTATCGCGTCTCTCTTTCTCATTCTCTGAGTGATCAAGCTCCTCTTCTCTGATTCAGATGAAGAGAAAGTAAAGCGCTGGAAGAGCAATATCGTCTGGGTCACGGTCGGGATATTTGTCATGCAGCTCGCATTCTCTGTATGGAATACGCTCCTCCTCAGAGACGCGAATGCCGTGATCGGGTCGATGGCAGGATGGCAGCTCTGGGTCAATATATTCTCCCCTATAGTGAATCTCCTCCAGCTCGTTGCCTGACTCGGATTCCTCGGGATGATGGTGTATGCATTTTTCATCATCGTCACGGGCGGAGGCGATGAGGAGAAGCTGAAGAAGGGAAAAAACATCGTGATCTATGCATTTATCGGATTTCTTCTCATCCGTCTGCCACGTGCATTTGTCTCTGCGATATACGGGAGACCGAATTGCAAGGAAACTGACTTTCTCTGGACGAGTAGCTGTGCGATAAAGGATCAGAATATCAAGGAAAGTATCGGTATCGTCGGAAGTCTGATCAATTATCTGAATACCTTCCTCACAGTCCTCTGTGTGATCCTCATTATCTATGCTGGATGGCTCGTACTGATATCATGAGGTGAGGAAGAGAAGCTGAAAAAAGCCAAAAATATCATCCTCTACATCATCATCGGACTCCTGATCCTCGTAGCCAGTCATGCGATATTTCGATTTTTTATCCTCAAGGGGTAAACATCGTTTTTTTTGCCTTTTTCCCTCCTTTCCGATATACTCACAGTATGACTTGGTCCGAAGGAATTTTCATCATTATTATCACGATAGGAGTGCTCGGATTTTTCTATCTGTCCTGGCGTCGGCGGATTGCTTTCCAGCGATCGCTCGAGATGACATTTCTGCGTGTCGTGATCGCTCGAAAGGACAGTGATCAGGATGAGAAAAAAGAAACTGTGAAGGATTTTCGAGAACAGATCTCGATCATGGAACAGCTCCTCGCGAGTCTGAAGTCACTCTACAAGAGCACTCTGATGGGATGGCTCTTTGGACAGGAATACCTCTCATTCGAGTACGTAGCTCATAAGCAAGAGATCTACTTCTATGTCGTCGTCCCGAAGAAGGCGAAACTCCTCGTCGAAAAGCAGATTCTCGGATTCTATCCTGATGCATTTATCGAAGAGACTCCTGAGGTCAATATCTTCGAAGGAAGAGATATCGTGCGTGGAGAGATCATGAAGCTGAAAAAACCGCTCCAATTCCCGATCCGTACCTACCAGAAGCTCGAGAGTGACTCGATGAATGCGATCCTCTCCGCCCTCGGAAAACTCTCAGAGGATGAGTCTGGAGTCGTACAGATCCTCATGCGTCCCGTCGATGATGACTGGCAGGATAAGATCAAGAAAATTATCCGAAAATCGGAGAAAAAAGATCATGGACATCATCTGAGCTGGAATCCGCTCGAATGGCTCTGATCGCTCCTCGAGATCCTCACCAATAGTCCGAGTGATGAGTCGAAGGCAACAGATTCGAGCAAGTGAGATGAGGATCCGATCGATGAAGATGGCCTCATGAAGGAAAAGGTAAAAAAAACTGGCTACGCTGTCATCATCCGTATCATCACAACGGGCAATGGAGAAGAGAGTGTGAACGCAGAGCTCCAGAATATTATCTCATCATTTTCTCAGTTCACATCCCCAGCCTATAATAAGTTCAAGCCCGTCAAACGAAAGTCGCTCTCACTCCTTGTCAGGCACTATATATTCAGACAATTTGCCTGGTGGTCACGTGCTCCAGTAATGAATAGCGAAGAACTCGCGACCGTATTTCACTTTCCACACTCGAAGTACAACAAGCAACCAGAGATTCGCTGGCAGCGGTTCAAGCTCATTAAGGCTCCTCCGAATATACCGAAAGAAGGGCTCTATATCGGCACCAATGATTTTCGTGGAGAGCGAAAACCGATCTTTCTCAAGAACGAAGATCGATTCCGTCACTTCTATGTCATCGGGCAGACGGGTACAGGTAAGTCATCAATCCTCTCTGTGATGGCCCGTCAGGATCTCAGGCAAAATCGATGAATAGCAGTCCTGGATCCACATGGAGATTTTGCGCAGTGACTCCTCGACTTCATCCCGAAGGAACGCGCTGATGATCTCGTCTACTTCGATCCCTCAGACCTCTCTCGTCCGATGGGACTCAATCTCCTCGAAGCGAATACTGACGATGAGAAACAGATGGTAGTTGCCGATGCAACCAATATCATGATCAAGCTCTTTGGAAGTGAGATATTCGGCCCTCGTATCCAGGACTACTTCCGCAATGGCTGTCTCACACTCATGGACTATCCTCAGGGTGGTGCGATCACTGATCTGATACGACTCTTCACCGATGATAACTTCCAGCGAGAACGCCGCACGACACTGAAGAATCCCGTCGTCAGGTCATGGTGGGACTATACCTATGCCAAGATGGGGGAACGAGAGAAGTGAGAGATCATCCCATACTTCGCAGCGAAATTCGGACAATTCGTGACCAATACGCTGATGCGCAATATCGTCGGTCAGACCAAGAGCGCCTTCGATATCAATGAGATCATGAATCAGGAAAAAATCCTCCTCGTCTCGCTCTCGAAGGGAATCCTCTGAGACCTGAACTCGAGTCTCATCGGTCTCATCCTGGTTTCAAAAATACAGATCGCCGCGATGAAGCGTCAACAGATAGCAGCAAGCGAACGAAAGGATTTCTTCCTCTATATCGATGAGTTCCAGAACTACGTCACGGACTCGATCGAGAGCATCCTTTCCGAAGCTCGAAAATACCGCCTCGGACTCATCGTCGCCCATCAGTATCTCGGACAGTTGCAAAAGTCTGATGCCCTGACCAAATCTCAAGTCAATCTGAAAGATGCGATATTTGGTAACGTCGGTACGATGATGAGCTACAAGATCGGTCCCGAAGACGCTGAGATGATGGAAAAACAATTCGCTCCCGCCTATTCGAATCAGGACTTTATCAATATGGATAAGTTCAAGGCGGCGATCAAGCTCTCCGTCGATGGTCAGCCAACTCCAGGATTTTCCCTGAATGTTCCACTTCCATGGCTCGAGAAGTGAGATCCGACGACAGGGAAGGCACTGCGAGAACTCTCTCGACTGAAGTATGGTCGTGAACGAGAATTTGTCGAAAAGGAGATCATCTACCGTATCGGTGCCGTATAACTCTATGAAAAAATACCTTCTCTTCATTCTCTTCTTTCTGGCATTCTTCCCGATCTCGAGTTGGGCGCTCGATGCTGGGTGTGCGAAACAGGACTATCTCTGCTACAAGGATTATTGGGTACGGGATTTCTGTCGAGGGAGTTCGAATACCTGGGATATCGATAAATGAGTCGGAAGTGTTACAGAGCTCTATCGTGCTCTCGATGTCGCGGAACAGAAAAAACAGATACGAGAACTGATCA
>JAYVLL010000065.1:0-5441 GCA_043759495.1 Candidatus Altimarinota bacterium | reverse complement strand
CATGATCTCCACTTCTCGCATCCGAGAGAAGAACGATACGACCGCAAATACTGCGAAGACTGATATCACTGCGAGGAAGAGGCCGATGACCGAGAGGACCTTCGCGGATATATCTCGGATGATAGAGAGGATATTCTCCACATCGATGAAGGTGATATGAGACCCTGAGTTCTCGAGGATGAGACGTTTCCAGTTCTCAGTGTCTCGTGTATAGGTCGAGACGAAGTAGGTCTTCGGAGCACTCGCGAAGGCGAGAGGGTCAAAGGAAAAATAGAAAAATGGACGAAATCCCTGTCGTTCTGAGGCGCGCACATTCGCCACCGTGAGAGTGATCTCTCGACCTGAGAGGAGGAATGATATCTTATCCCCGATATCGACTCCGAGACGACTCGCGAACTCGTCATCGACAGAGACTTCATCCGCAGAGATTTTTTCTTTTCCCCTGAGGAGCGTATTCGGAAGTGGAGTGGTTGTGATATTGAACTCGCGGGTGAATTCACCACTCGGGTGCTCGTCACCGAGATGCTCAGCGAGAGTCTGCCCATTCACCTTCTCTATACGAGCACGGAGGATACTGTACATCTGAGCTCCTGAGAGGATTTTCTCTATTTTTGGTCTATCGGATTCGAGGATATTCAGGGCATAGATATTCGCGCTTTGTCCGACATCCATGCGGAGTTCCGAACGAAATGCGAGGGAAAAGAGGAGGAAAACGAAGAAAAATGTCGTCACCGAGACGAGAGATATCGTGATAGGAAGAGTTGGTGTGAGTGGTCGCACGAGAGTACGCAGAGCATCGAAAAGGAAGAACTGTGTTTCTCTGAGTGACTTCGCACGAGCGAATATGAACTCATAGATGAGAGAGAGGAAGTACGAGAGAAGTCCGAGTATGACGATGCCTCCCGTGACCACGGAGAGCGCAAAGAGAAAATCCTCGAATATAATCATGATAACGATGAGTCAGATTCAGCAATTCACGAGGGTCGTGGAGTCGATAAATCGACTGAAAAATGGGGGTATCTTCTGAATAAATGAGGATTGAAGTATAGGTTTTTTGAGCAAACTTGGATGAAGACTGCTTTTTTTCTCCAAAACTGGATTGCTTCGTGCCTCGCAATGACGGAAATTCAAACTTCGCCAAAATCGAGATTTCTTTCTCTGATTTTCTATTCCTACTGAATCCGCGAATCTCACTCTCCACGCTGGAAAGAAAGCAGCTAAAATAAGAAGAGAAAGGAGGAGAAGTGATTCGAAAAATGCGGGAAAAAACCAGTGAAAATCCTCTGCTCCAGGGAAAGTCGCGATACGTGAGAGGAGAAGTCAGGCGATATACCCAGAGAGGATATATGCAGTCGGGATGAGGAGGATATAGAGGATAGAAAAGAGGAGAATCTGTCTCCTTCGTGAAAATCCAAGCGTCTCTACGATACGAAGCGTGCGAGAGAGTGAATCAAAAAATCCATCATGCGAAGAACGGAGGATGACGAGCGCGAATATACTCGAGACGACGAGGATGAGGAGGATATAGTCTGTGAGATTCTCGACCGTTTCGAGATTTCGCCCTGATCTCTCCTCGTAGTTGCGTATGCGGTATCACTTCAGTTCGGGGAGAGATTCCCATTTTTTATCGAGGATGCGGGCTCGATTCTCATCTGAGAATGATATGAGAAGTTCGTGGTCGAGTCGCGAACCCGAGGAGAGGAGCATAGAGCCCGAGAGGAGTGATTCTGGCAATATGATGAGATGATTCTCCGTACCGAGTGAGAACCCGAGATCACTCGATTCGAGAATTTTCTCTGTTATAGAGATACTCTTCCCATCCAGAGAGATGATTCATCCCGATGCGAATCGGTCGATAAGTCATGGGGTGGCAGCGACTCGTTCCACTTGCTCCCCTGATAAGGGTGGTAGGGGGGTTTGCTCTTTCTGTGCTTGTCATTCCCCTATTTCCTGTCATTGCGAAGAATGAAGTAATCCAGAATCTCTGTCATTTCGACGTTCTCCCTGCTCTCAATTTTGAATTTTGAATTTTGAATTTTGAATTGATTCAACCTCCAGTATCCTCCTCTGTGGATACGTACCACGATAGGAAACCACCTTCACGAGTCCTGTCTTCCCTTCTCGGTCAAACAGTGTCGTCGAAAAAGTATGTCGCTCTGCCCAAGTATAGACCTCACCTGTGAGGTAGGGCGCGAAAGTGTCTATGAGTGAAGCGCCTGTATACTCTCCTGGAGAGATAACCATATCCGCTCAGAAAAGTGGTCGAGTCTCACTCGCGACACTCGATTCGATATTGGTGGTGAGCTGTCCGAGAGTGATAAATCCCACACTCGAGAAGAGTGTCACGAAAAAAAGTGTCAGGAGAGCGCGAGAGTTTCTGAGGATGATGAGTCTGAGAAGTGTGAGCATAGTTATTATAGTGTCATTTCGAGAGAGGTTTGAGGTATGAAAACCGAGGAGAAATCTTCCATTTAAAGTTTTTGTGAAATCAAGAAAACTCGTCATTTCGAACGAGATTCATCTGTTTCCGTGATGAATCTCTGAGAAATCTTCCTTTAATTGTACCAGTTTTCTGAGAGGTCTTTCCAGTATGGATTTTGTCTTTCTATGAGAGCTGTTTTCTTTTCTCTTCTATAATTCTTTACTTGTTTTTCTCGGATTATCGCATGCTCTGGATCTCCGTCAGTTTCATAGTAAGCGAGTTTTGCTGTGTTATATTTCGCAGTGAAACTTTTTGGGTCTATTTTTTGCTTATGTTCGAGCATTCTTCTTTCGAGGTTATTCGTGACACCTGTATAGAATACCCTGTTTGATTGATTTGTCACGATGTAGACATACATATTTTCGGGCATATCGGAGCATTAATAGGAAGATTTCTCGTCGTCCGTCACGGGAACAGATGGACTCACTCGAAATGACATTATTTTCGAGTAATTTCCCCTCCATGGAGCCTATACACTCTATCGGCACGACTCGCGATATCACTATCGTGTGTAATCATGACGATCGTATTTTTTGTTTCTTTATGAAGGACATCGATCAGGTCCATGATTTTGCTCGCATTCCCTTCGTCGAGATTCCCTGTCGGTTCATCCGCGAGGAGATATGGCACATCTGCGACGAATGCTCTCGCGATAGCGACACGTTGCTGTTCTCCACCCGAGAGCTCTGTCGGATAGCGCGCTCACTTCCCTTCGAGTCAGACTTTCTCGAGGATCTCAGGAGTCGTATAGCGCCGAAGCGCGTGCGATATATCGAGGACGAGGTCGATATTCTCTGTGACAGTGAGATTCGGGATGAGCTCGAATGCCTGAAATATAAATGCGATATGCCGACCACGCCACTCGATCATCTCATCTCGTGTGAGTGTCGTGATATCGAGAGTATGGTCATCTCGAGCAGATCCCGAGTACTCGGGAGGAGTCGAGAGATCTTGCTCATTCTCTGTCTCTCCGAGGTATATATTCCCCGTGTCAGGCGATATGATACCAGCGATGAGCGAGAGGATCGTCGACTTCCCTGCTCCACTCGCACCCATCAGTGCGACAAATGCACCCTTATCGATGCTCCAATCGAGGTCGGTAAAGAGTGTGACTTTCTCGCCACGAGAGGTATAGGATTTTGCTATGTTACGGAGTTCGATCATAGTTTTTAGTGAGAATATTTCTCATATAAGTATATGAAAAAATGGGAAGAAAACAAGGTGGAATAGAATCTCCGTTGTCACAATTGTGATAATCAATAATACCCACACCTGGTGGGAAATATTGAATTGTTATGTGTTATGCATCTCCAAAAATTATGGCATCGTACTCATGTCCCGCGGATAAAGACTGGGAGTATGATGATGAAGATATGCCATAGCACCTACATTCCTCGGTGATTCTATAGTGTAATTATGAGGCGCATAAAGTGTTCACTGGGTACGTTTCTCACACATAATTAACTGACTTTGATCTCATCTACACACTTCAGTTCAAAACCATGCAGCTCACGAGTCTGGATCTAGTGAGCCATCCACCATACGATATCATCGCCTTACATTCGATGCATGCTTGTTACCAATATAATCGAGCTCAAAAGTTAATCGTGGCACACGTGTACTGTATTCAGTTACAATTTTACTCTGGAATATGCGATTCAATAACATAACTATATGCGCAAAACCTGGATGATTAAAATACACGACATCACATCTGATTTCATATTCTGGTTCTGTGGTAGAAAATAGGATTCTCCCAGATTCATCTTCTATTTTTTTTCCGTCAGGCAAGTTGTGTTCGAGAAATTTGAGAAAGACAGGATTGGCTGGGATTGGTGAAGGAGATCGGATATTACTCTCTAAAAAACTCTTGATCTCTTCTTTCTCTAACGGTGTGAGACCAAGTTCTGTTCGAACTGATACGGATGATGAAAATCGGCGCTTTAGAAAATCATCTGCAGAAGCTATGACCACAGCTATAAGTGCTCATATTCGCTGCACAAGAGGTAATGAAGTCTGAAGTGTACTTTCTATCTGAGGTGATTCCGTGTGATTTGGTGGAGTCATAATCAAAAAAATAAAGAAATATAAGAATTGATGTCAGTAAATACGGTGAAAAAGAATTACAATTCAGTGAAGTGGGTAGGTTGTGGTCGATACCATTTTATATAGTATATACTAATATTTTATCTAGTCAAAAAAAACGAACTACTTGAATTTCGGAAGTGTATATATACACTCGTATTCTCTAATACTTTTCTCTACTCTTATGAAAAAAGATATCCACACATCGACTCCAGGAAAAGGCGTGAACATTCTCCTCTGGATCCTCCAATTCCTCCTCGCCTTCTGGAATATCACTGGATGAGCATATATGATCAGTAATTATAGTGAACTCGCGAGTACGTGGGCACTGGATATATTTCCTCATCTATTTTGGGTGATTTTTGGAGGAGTGCAGATTGTGTTAGCATTTGGACTCGTCTTGCCAGGCATCATGAAGCGATACTATAAGCTGACTTTCATCTCTGCGATCGGACTCTCTCTCATCTCACTATCAGGTATCGCACTCTATGCTGCATATATTGGTGTTGGTATCCTCTGGGCTATCATCCCTGCGATTCTCGCAGGATTCGTGGCATATGGACGAGGATGTAAGTGCGAGACATAGTAGAGAGCCCATCGCAATTGAACAATTCATTATCGAAAATAGAGAAAAAATATCCCATACAATATCGGCACATGGAGAATATAGATGAGAAGTGCGTGATTCCCAAAGAACGAGAGAAGTGTGATTCCCCAGTACTCATTCTTCAGATACTTCAGGATGTCATACCTGATACCGAGATGCGCTATTCCCTGCCCGAGGAGATAGTATCCGAACCAGGGAATGAGTGGATAATAGTCCGCAGAGAAAAAATCCAGCGGAGGGAAACCGAGAGGTATGAGAAACCAAGCG
>JAYVLL010000064.1:0-13358 GCA_043759495.1 Candidatus Altimarinota bacterium | reverse complement strand
CCAAACCCCCCTACCCCCCTTCACAGGGGGGCTATAGGAGCATTTTCCTCCGCAATAGCACTCACAACCATCTGGCTCGTCCCCTGGGGGAATATCTGGATCGGGACCGCACTTATCGTGATGCTCACGATCCTCTGACTCCTTGGATATGTATTTTCTCATACACGTCAGGTACAGAGTATTCTCCGATCAAGTATCGAAATCACTTTTGCATGGATTATCATGGCGACAGCACTCAATATCACGGTATGGATTCGCTCCCTCGGATTTACTTTCGGAGCCCCTAGAGATATCTATTATGCAGTATTTTCCCTTGGCGCTCTCCTCATATGAGTTGCATGGCTCCAGTGTCGCTATCGAACCTATATCGTCTCACTCGTTTTTCTCTGGACACTTTTCGGTATCTGGATCGAACATCCAGTCTCTGAAGAGCGAGTCACAGTCGGGATATTCTCGTTCGTCACGATCGCAAATATGTTGTATTCGTATTGGAAAAAGTAAGAGAGGAATTGCTTTTTTGGAGTTTTTCTCTAAGATTTGGGGCAAGAGTTCTCGTTTCACTCGAAATGACAGAAAGCTCTCTCTAATTATCAATTACTAACCTTCCAATTACTATTTATGGATTTCAAACAAGCACAAGAGCTCATGAAGCTCCAGCAACAGGCTCAGAAGATTCAGGAAGAACTTTCGAATACGCATATCGAGGCAGAGGTTGACTGAGTCGTAGTCACGATCGATGGCCAACTGAAGGTCGTCACGACCGTGATCGAGGATGAGTCTATCCTGAAGGATAAGTCTCGACTCGAGAAGGCTATTTCAGAAGCGATCAACAAGGGTATGAAAAAAGCTCAAGAAATTGCCGCTGATCGTATGAAGGGCGTTATGAGTTCTATGGGGCTCAATTTACCAGGTATGTAGTCTGATTTAATATAATTAACTATGAAATATCTCATCTTTACATTGATTATTGGGTCACTTTTTTTAGGCAATGCTTTTGCATCTGAAGATAGAGTATTTGATAGTTGTGGTAACTCGGCTAAGTATACTTCTTTTAGATGGTATCCAACACTTGAAAAAAAGATACTGAATATTGCTTGAAATATTCAAAAGAATGGATTATGAGTATTGACCGACTGATATGCAGAACTCGATTTCTGCTATTCAAAAAGTCTTGGTCGAGTCATTGTCAATATTCCTTTTGTTGAGAATACAAAATTCAAAGAATGTGTAAATGATTACTCGTCAAAAAATCCTGAGAAACATCCATGTAAAGATGTACTCAATATTTTTTCTTATAATCTCAAAACAAAAACACTTATTCAGGCAAAGAGACCAAAGAATGTGATCTATGCCTCATCGAAGAATAATGGGCATGAGCCTTGAGATATGAATATATATATGTATACTTGGAATAATGTTGGCTATCAAGATTCTGATTTCTCGCTCGCATTGGTGAATGGTTTTAGTAAGCGTGTATGAGATACTATACGGATGACTTCGTGATATGGGGATGCTGGTTGTTGGTTGAACTATACTTGGTGATATAATTTCCGAACCAATAATATGAGCCTTCTTAAGTCCGATAACTGATGTTCCAATTAATTCTGGAGTAACCATTACTATAATAATCATGTCAAATCCTCAAATCCTCTTCTCCACAACTCTCGGAGATATCACTCTCGAACTCTATCCCGAGGCCGCACCAAAGGCTGTCGAGAACTTCGTCGGACTCGTGAAGCAGGGATACTATGATGGGATTATCTTCCACCGTGTGATCCGCGACTTCATGATCCAGGGATGAGATCCGACTGGAACTGGCTCAGGTGGCAAGAGCATCTGGATGCGAGCATTCGAAGATGAGTTTACCGATCGACTCACGCATGAGCGAGGCATGCTCTCTATGGCAAATGCTGGACGCAATACGAATGGTTCCCAGTTCTTCATCGTGACGGCTGCAGATGCCTCATTTCTTGATGGCAAACATACGATCTTCGGTCATGTGATCGATGGGATGGATACAGTGGATCAGATCGAGTCACTTCCTGTCGATGGGAATGATCGACCGAAGATGGAGGCGAAGATAGTGAAGGCGATAGTACTTTAGAAGAAAATCCCTTGGAAAACAAGGGATTTTCTCTATGATGTTCCCATGTACAAGCGATCACTCTTCATCTTCCGTCAGGATCTCCGACTTCACGATAATACGGCCCTCATCGATGCAATTCGGAATTCAGAAGCAGTATTCCCGATATTTATCCATGATATTCGTGCGATCGAGGATTTTGGTGTGGATGATGCACGTTTCGGGTTCATCCGTGAAGCACTCGAATGGATCGATACGGAGCTCCAGAAATATGGCGGAAGAGTGACAGTATACCAATGAACTCCAGAAAATATCGTGCAGGAACTCATAGAGAAATATGATATCGACGCGGTATTCCTGAATCGATCGTACTCTCCGAGAGGGAAGGCTCGAGATGAACAGATTCTCGCTCTTTGTGACGAGAAAAATATTGAATTTCACTCGTATCAAGATTTTCTCATGATTGAACCTCATGAAGTTGAACAAAGAAAGGTATTTACCCCATTTTCGATGCTCTGGAAGAAGTTTCTCATTGCCCATCCTGAGAGACTGGAGATGCAAAAATTCGAAGGCTCAAAAATTCACTGGTTCATGCCTGAGGATCGTCGAGAAATCGGAGAAATCCTCACTGTTCCGTATCATCCGTACTGGACGCTCGCACTCGGTCGAGAGCGGATAGAGCGAGATTTCTCCCACTATGATGAACTGCGGAATCTCCCATGAGTCGATGGTTCGACACGACTCTCACCGTATATACGGTTTGGGATATTCTCTATTCGAGAGGTATATGGGAAGTTTGCTCCGAAATCCTCTTTTGAAAGAGGGTGCCCGAAGGGCGGGAGATTTCCTGAAACAAGAAATCCTCAGTCCGCCACGGCGGACAGCTCCTTTCAAAAGGAGCTTATATCACAAACTCTTCTCTCTGAGATTATTTGGCGGGAGTTCTGGTACCATATCGCATATTATTTTCCATTTACGTACTCTCTCGAATTCCAGGAACGAAGGAGATCGATCGAGTGGAATCGAGATGAATCATCCCATGAATGGGATATGTTCCAGAAGTGAAAAACAGGGTATCCCCTCGTCGATGCGGCTATCAGGCAACTTATCGAGACGAACTGGATGCACAATCGTCTGCGTATGGTCGTGGCATCATTTCTCACGAAAAATCTCGGGATCGACTGGCGAATGGGGGAGAAATGGTTCAGGAAATATCTCATCGACTATGATGAGGCAGTGAACTATGGGAACTGGCAGTGGAGTGCCTCGGTTGGTGCTGATCCGAAACCCGTGAGGATATTCAACCCACTTCTTCAGTCAGAGAAATTCGATGCAGAATGTAAGTTTATCAAAATATATATTCCAGAATTAGAGAGCGTTGATCCAAAAAAAATTCATACGCTTGAACTCCAGGGAGTATATTATCCACCTCTCGTCGATCAGAAGGAGAGTGCAGCGAGAGCGAGGGAGAGGTATAGGGGTTAGCTTATAGCAAATAGAATATAGGAGATAGATAGTTGGAAACAGAAGCCTATTTACGTCATTTCGATCCTGAGTCCTCGGGAGAGAAATCCTGCCATGAAAAACCTAGAGCAAGATGTCTCCTTCGGTCGACATGACGGTACTTGTCATTTCGAGTGGAGTGAGTGAAACCAACGTAATCGAGAAACCTCTACCTAAAAATGAGACCTCTCCACTTCTCCACCATGGCGGACTCGGTCGAGATTGCCACCGCTAACACTTCCTCTTCTTTGGTTTCGGTGGTGGAGTGAGTGAGAGTGTGAGATTCACGATTCGAAGGAGCTCTTCTCGATTCTCGAGCCATTCGGGATTCACTTGAGCGGTATTCCGACTTCCTGGATATGCCTTCGTCTCCTGATCTTCGAAATACTCAATGGTCTCGGGAAAAGTCTTCAGAAATAGGGTATTATCACACGCGAGAGCGAACATACGATCAGATGAGTAGATCCCATATTCTCAGAACATCCCTTTCGCATGGAGTTCAGGGATTCACTCGAGGCATTCGAGGAAGTAGGCAAGTGTTTCTTTAGAAGTGGACATATTATCGATAGACAATTTTAAGTGTTTGGATATAGCGAATCTGCTCTCTGTTATCTTCTCTATACTCGATGAAGATAATGCGTTTCTCGAGAAAGGTAGCGGTTGTGCGAGTGCTTCATTTGCTCGGCTCATAACCGATAACATCGCGAGACATGCTCTTTAGGATATGATCATAGATAGTATCATAGAGTTGGATTGCTTCGAGTTCGTAATTTGTCTTAATTACATCCTCACTCCATATACCAGTATCAAAGAAACGATCCAAAAAATATCACTGATAGTTCTCGATATATACATCAAGTGTGACTAGACTTTCTGATGATAATTGGACTTTCCACATAAGTATTTCTATACATGGATAGACTCTTTTTTTCTGTATCGAGAAGCAATCCTGATAGCATCTCTCTTAATCTTCTCGTGACCGAGATTACGTCCTTCGTCTTCTGAGTAGTATGTAATTCCGTCGATGATAGTAGGCATAGTATAGTATATTATTTGAATTATTATATAGAAAACTGCATTCTCGGCAATAGTAATTCTCAGCTAGAGAATCGTCGAATGCAGATCTAAGCGTGGACATGGTTTTCTGGATTATAGTGTTTGAGGAATTCCTGAATATTCGGATATGTATCGAGATTCTTTGCTTCCTCAAGGGTAAAAAATCATATTTCTATACATTCTTCAGATGGTAAAAAATCATAGTTTTCAACCTTTGTTATAGAGTGCGTTTGCGATATTTCTTCATTTGAGATTTGTGCTCGTGAAAAAATAACTCGGCTCATCTGCGATGTATAGAGTTTCGAGTCACATTTCTTCACGGATTTCTCGTTTCAGACATTCCTGAAGATTCTCACCATAGTCAACTCATCATCATGGAAGCTCCCAGAGTCAGTTTTCTTCTTTTACCAGGAGGAATTTCCCTTCATTATTGTGAATGAGGGCTTTTACTGAGATTCGATAGAAACAAGGGGGAATAATAGCATGTTCCATAGGTAGAGTGATTATGATTCGATCATATGCACGGCTCTCCTGATTACAATAAATCCATATGCCCAGAGAAATGGAAGCCAGAGTGGCATGAGTCCAAAGAGACTATTGCGATCAAAGGTCTCGACTCATGTCGAAATAAAGAACATCTCAGAAAGGAGCATAAAGAAAAATCCTGATATATAGATCGTGAGATCATGCTTTTCTCTGTAGAAATACTGTCCGATCAGAGTTATAAATATATATACTCCTGTGAGTATAAAGTCATCATGAACGAATGGAATAAGTCAGATCATAAATATGATCGGGGATGATATAAAGATGAGGGATTGTATTTTTCTGAACATATTATGATTGATAGGTATAGATTGCGACATCACCCAGGGGATTTTCTCTTCTCATTATCATGAGAATTCACCTTATAAAGTCAGAATGACAAAGAAGGATACCACTCTGATTACTGCATACTGCTTTCTGATAACTCGTCTTCTCACACGAATCCATCATGTTGGAGTTCGATGAGATGACGATATTTTTCACTTGTTTTCATCAGTTCACTATGATTCCCACTCGCGATCACAGTCCCATTCTCGAGCATATAGATGTGATCGACATGCTGGATCGTCGAGAGTCTGTGAGCGATGATGATCGAGGTACGTCATTCCATGAGATGTTCGAGAGACTCTTGGATGAGTCGCTCCGTCTCAGTATCGAGAGCACTCGTCGCTTCATCGAGGATGAGGATCTCAGGATCAGCGAGGATCGCACGAGCGATAGCGATACGCTGTTTCTCTCCTCCCGAGAGCTTCAGTCCTCGTTCTCCCACCTCGGTCTCCCACTTCTCTGGAAGTGATTCGATGAAGTCGAGAATATTGGCCTCTTTACATGCCTTCCTCAGGTCCTTTTCCGTTACACCATCCCTCACATATTCGAGATTATGCCGGATCGATTCATTGAAGAGCGTTGTATCCTGAAATACAGCAGCGAACTTTTGACGATAGCTTTCGAGTGTGAAATCATCTATATTTTTTTCATCTATCACTATACTCCCATTAGTATAGTGATAGAATCTCATAAGGAGTTGTACGATCGTACTCTTACCGCTTCCGGTATGCCCGATGAGAGCGATTTTTTGTCATTTTTTTACCTCGATGTTGACTCACTGGAGTACTTCTCGAGTCGTACTCGGATAGATGAATCCGAGATCTTGGAGGATGAGCGATTTCTTTATACCTTTGAATTCCTCTTTTCCATTATCCGTTTCAGGATTCATCCCATAGAGAGCTTGCATCTTCTCATATCAGGCTATATGGATCATCATCTCCTGTGCACCACGAAAAATCTCAAAAATAGGTCCATATATTTTTTCAGTAAAGCTGATAAAAAAGAAAAGAGTCCCAAGTGAGATCTGATCCTGCAATAATAAGAATACTCATCACGAAAGAGTAATTGCTTGAGAAAGGCTTATTACAAATCCATCAATTCCATGAAAGATTACCCAGAGTTTTCGTATATTATATTGAGCATCTTGAGCTTTATTAAATCTTCATTCGAGAATCATAGTTTCATGTCTTTCTCTCGCAAATATACGGATAACTTTTAGGTTTGTGAATGTATCGACGATACGATTAAATAGACCATCCCAGTAGGTATTTGCATTTCTTTGATTTTCGAATGCCATATTTCCAATACCTCTAATAAGGAAAATGGCTATCGGGAGGAGTATGAGAGAAATAAGAGTCATTCTCACATCTATAAATAAGCCTGATATTATCAATATAATACCTACAATGAATCGTGGAATGATCCAAAGAAGTCATTTATCTCCCATATCCCAGACTGCATCACTTGCTCGATCGAGCATTTTTTGTTTCTCTCCATGTTGCAGACTTATATGGTAATCTATAGGAAGTCTGAGCATCATTTTCATCGATTTCATGAGAAAATTAAACCAGTCTTTCTGTGTATAGGTCAGGAGAATCATTCCATAAATATATCGAGCTCATACAGTAGCAGAGATAACAGCGACCCATATGATAATAATGACTATAAGATTCATACCGATAGTTCATCCAGAGATATCTGTTTCGAGTGAATCGATAAGTAGCTTATAAAAATATGGACTCGAAGAAAGTAGAAGAATATAGAGGAACATAGATCCACCGATCTTAAGCCAATGTTTTTTGATGACTATTAGATGTGAAATTATATGTTTGAGGGTTGAGAGTTTTGTCATAATTTTTTGAGAGTTTCAGATAATTGATTGAGATTTTTTTGTTCGAGGAAAGTATGTCAGAGTTTTTCGTATTCGAGAGCATTATAGTACTGGTGATTATCTGCAGCGTAAGGGAGAGGGATGATGATGAGTTGAATGTTGGAGTGTTGGAATGTTGGAGTGTTGGAATGTTGGAAGCTCGTGAGCTCAGCGAGTGTTGTCGCACTCCCACGAGTGATCACAATATCAGTGTCGGGGATGATATGAGCGAGATCCTCTTGGGAGATCCAGTCTATCAGATTCAAGATTCAAGATTCAAGATTCAAAATACGTAATTTTTCCTCAAAATCCTTCCGCATATCAGTATTGAGTTTTCCGAGGATGAGGATGACCTCATGATCCTTCAGGATGATCTCGAGATTCTTCAGTAATTCTTCGAAAATAACACGAGCTCACTGGCTTCCACAGATGGCGAGAAGGTGTTTTTTGTCGGTTTTCCATTGTACTCTATTTCTGTCATCGCGAGGCATGAAGCGATCCAGTTGATTTCTTTGTTCTATTTTTCTGGATTGCTTCGCAGGCTCGCAATGACGAGCAGAGAATACTTGGTTGAGTATTTGTCAGATCACTTCACATTTCGCTGAATCGAAATATTTTCTCGCAGAGTCGAAGCCGAGAAAGATTTTCGTTGCGATTTTTCCGAGGATTCGATTCGATCTCCCAGGAATTGTATCGGATTCATGGATATAGAGAGGAATATCGAGCGTCCACGCAGCGATACCGACAGCAACTGATCATGGTCATCATTTCGAGAATACGCACACGTCACTCCGACCTTTTTCTATGGGTAAAAGGGATTGTCACTGTCATGTCGAGTGGAGCGAGAAATCTTGCCCCGCGTTTTCCTGAGCAAGATGTCTCGTCGTCCTGAGTTCTCAGGACTCTGTCGACATGACGAACTCGAGGATTCTTCTCGCTTCCCATATTCACTGGATGAGTACGAATGGATAGAGCAGTATCTTCGGAGATCTGGTGGTCGAGAGTTTAAATGTCGGAATAGAGACGAATTCTACATGATTTTCCTGTGCTGCTTGCGCTTCTTGGGAATCTTTTCCTCCGATCCAGAGGAATGTCGGGATACCCCCTGTGTAAAGGTGGGTAGGGGGGATTTTTTCCAGAGCAAAATCCTCAGCCTCCTCATTCCTCGTCGGCAGCTCCTTTTCAAAGGAGCTTATAATAGAAACAATCGGCTGGACGTGTCCACCCGTACCACCTCCGACGAGGATGATTGTACTATATTTCGAGAGTGTTTCAGAGAGTTTTGGATGCATATTAGAGTTCTTTTCGCATTTTGATAGAAAATCCCTCGAATCATCGTTTTATATAAAATGCTATTGCTTCTTCGTTGAAATTCCAGACATGAAGTTCGAGAGATCAGAGATTCATTTCTTTTGCGATTTCTTCTCATTTTTCGAGGAGGAGACTTCATATTCATTTTCACGTATATTCTCGAGAAACGATGATATCTTTGATGAAGAGCCAGCTCCGTTTCTTCAGGATCGGGAATTCTTCGGAGTGATTTATCTCGAAGATGACGTAGGCAATAACCCGTTCATCCTCTTCAGCAAGGAAGATGAATGTATTTTCATCCTCGAATCTTTCGATGAATAATTCCTTATTGTATGATGAATTGATCTCTTTGAAATTCCAAGCGGCTCATCGCACATGAAGATCTGATAATTCCTGATGCAGTGATGCTATAGAACTATAGTCTTCTAGTCATGCTTTTCGTATAGTAACTGCAGTCATGCATATCATTTTATGAATAAGATTCCTGCATCCGCAGGAATGACACTGAAAACTATTCTCCCATTTCCTCTTCGCCAACGATTTTCTCGAGCATTTCGATCATGAAATCATAGGCTTCAATATTTGGCTTGAATGCGAGGATATCTTCCACCTCGAACCATTTATAGGCGTGGATTTCTTCGGTTTGGATGGTGAGATTATTCGGTGCAACCACCCCCCGCTTCGCGGACCCCTCTAGAGGGGAATGAGCAGTCTCCATGAGAAAGATATATTCAGTACGAGACTTATCTTTCCCTTCTGTATTCGTGTATTCGAGATTATAGATAGCAATCGGAAGGGAATAATGATTGAGTTTCTTCCCTCGGTGATGGAGGATCTCATCCCTATCCACCTCGAAAAATTGAGCCTGAATCGAGAACTCTTCTCGAATCTCACGGATCATCGCATCATGAAGAGATTCCCCATTTTCCACATGACCACCAGGAAGCACCCAAGGCGTATTTGGCTTATGCTGTACGAGGAGAATCTGACCTTCTGAGTTGAAGAGAAATGCACGGACGACAGGTTTCATAAGGAGGAAGTAGGAGATAGAGATAGTCGATAGTATAAGGAAAAATAGAAAAAAAGCGAGCAAAAGGATTACTAGAAATCAAAAGAAAATTCTCGTCGATCCCATAATAACCTCATCTTGATCCTCTCGATGGGATGAATCCGTGGAATAGGAGTGGAAAATCGTCTCAGCATCTCGAGTTCGAGTGGCTGGATCTGGAAGAGTTTTCCAGTTTTTGTACACTGTATCGCCCACTGGAGGACATCATCGGGGATTCATGTGATCGTATCAGGGAGACGATCACCAGGGATGATCTTGGTAATCCCTTCTGGAGGGACATCTTCGCGATCTGACCAGCGATATCACCTGGAGAGTGCCACTTCTCTGGAGATCGGAGCAAATATATCTCCGAGGGATTCATTATAGGCAAATGGCGCATATGTAGGATCGAGGAATTCTCACCAGGTTCATTCTGTTTGCATCTGTCGGATGATTTTTTGTACCATTTCTTCCCAATCATTTTTTGTATACTGCGTATTGAATATGCAATACGATCTACCTCTGAGTCACGAGCAACCGAAGAGATACTGACAATTATTACACTTATGACTATAGAAATTATACCTTGATCATTCCCAACAAGCCGTCGAAAAATATATATTCGAAACATTGAGTCCTATATCGATAGAGTCATATGAGAGCGTCGTACGATCTCACCACATGCTGATATGTGCAGAATCCCGAGTATTAAATGAATCAGTAATGTAGAGTATATCTTCACAGTCGCCGATATTATATGACTCGTATGCGTTTTTCGAGTCATAGCAAAAATCTCCTGTAGAATCAACTGATCCAGTGAGTGCACACGGCTCAAGTCATACTTTCTGGATGAGATTCTGCACTCTGCTCTCGAAGTCTTTCCGAAAAACTCTATCTTGTGCGAGTTTCTTTACTGTGTTCTCGAATTCCTCATGGGTACAGGGAGTATTGAATATCTGATATTTCTGATTCTTGAGTCCGACGCATCCGAGCAGATTCTGAGATCACTGGCATGAGAAGATATATCTCGAATCGCGACACTCAGATACATCCCAAGAATAATGCACACCATAACACTTCCAGAGATGCTGTGAGTGAGAACAGTATTCACAATTGGTGATATAGTTCGAGTCGAGGATATTCGAAGAGTGGAAGATAAACCAGCCATAGAGGCATCGTTCATTGTATGCGCTATTCGAGGTAAGGTAGCAGTCCTTAGACGGACCACAACCATTGATATAGTCACTATTCTCAGTAGTGAGATAGGCATTATCGAGAGCGGGAGTCGGTACGTCATGCCAGAGTGTAGCTATCTGCTCTGTGATCGTCTTCTCGGATGAGAATACTCTCCCATAGTCCAGGGGATTCCACGTATCACTCCACCAGTGAGGCTGACTATAGATCGTATAGGTCGAATCTGGAGGATAGCTACTGATGAGTGATTCTCCTGTCTCAGAATCCGTACGCCTAAAAAGAGAAAGATGATTTCTGAATGGGAATTTTCTCTGAAGTCGCTCTTCTGGACAAAGTGTCGGAAGTGGAAGAGGAAACTTTTCTCATCCGATAATAGGTGAGAGTTTTTCGAGAAGCGAGATCTCCTGATCAGTGATCGTGAATTCCTTTCCTGAGATGCGGCAGGTACGAATGAAGGGCATAGTCTATATATTAGTGAAATCTCCGAGAGAATCGTTCTTGTCTCCTGATGTCATAGTGTTTCCTCGGAATAGGCAAGTGATGTTTCCGGTAAAACTCCAGTTCGGGTCGAGTGAGCTTGTAATATTTTCCTGACACTTCACACTCGATTGCCCAGTCGAGGATATCATCGGGTATATCTGAGATATTTTCTGGGAGTCGAGATGCTGGGATATATTTCGTCGCCTCAGGTTTCGGAGGTTCATAGTCATTCCATCCGTATCAGAGAACTCCTGCTTCATGTTTCGAGAGAGGGAAATAATCCATCGCCATCGTCTCAGTATAGCCCCACGGAGAAATAGTCGGCGAGAGGTATTCACCCCATTCACCATCTCGGATCATATTTCCGATAATCTTCGCAACGAGTTCCTCATATACTTCTTTTGTATATTGTGAATTAAAAATACAGTAGGATTTATTCTTGAGTCAGACGCATCCGAGACAGTCACTACAGCCGATACATGAGAAACAGTAGTACATCCTCGAAGTGTTCGACCATACAGCATATGAGCCTATGATATCCGAAGCACCACTTCCTACCGCTACGCATTCATAAGAACTCTCGAGTGTATATCACCACGAGAAACAATCATACACATCTTCTCATTTTCCTATAGTATTGATATATTTGCAGTTCTTCGAATCGACGACATCCGTGGCGAAGTGGACATTCGAACAATGAGAAAGATGATTCCCGGTGATATTCTCACTTCCATAATTGATTATTTTTTCTATATCGCCATCTTGTTTCATCACTTCGAAAAGTTCTGAGAGTTTCGGGTAAGCATATCCATTGTGGAGAGTTTGGTATTTTTTCTTTTCTTCGAAATATGCCTCTTGAGTGAATTGCTTATTGTGTATCAGGTATTTCTGATTCGACTGACCAAATGAGAGGAGACAGTCGCTACATCACTTCATGTTATAGGAGAAATCCACATTCCTACAATCCTCGGACTCTTCGAGGGATATACACGTATGACATCGCGTCAGTCAGATGCTATCGTAACACTGATCACAATTTCGAATAAAATAGGAGTCAAAACAATTTCGAGAGAAACCTATACTTTCGCAATACTCACAGTTTTCACTCTCGGAAGCATTAAATATGAGGTAACAATCTTTTATATTACTGGTACCTTGTACATAGTCAGAATTCTGATTTGTAGTATACTCATTCGAAAGGCAAGGGAGATACGCTTCCTTGAGAAGGAGGTCGTATTGACTCATAAAAGATGTCTCGAAATCATACTCTCTTCCAGTCTCGAGATTTTCCACCCTATCGCTCCACCAAGTTGCTTGATCGACAGGTTGATAAGGTCTATTTGGTGGGTAGACGGTAATGATATCTTTTCCCGTAAGAGTACATTTACTCCTATAGAGATGGTACATACCCCTCCATGAGAGTCTTCGGCGCAATCTCTCTTCTGGACAGAGTGTCGGAGGTGGGATGAGAAATTTCTCTCATCGAATAATAGGGGAGATCTTTTCATAGAAAACGAGGTCTTCATCTGTGATGGTGAATTCCTTTCCTGAGATGCGGCACGTACGAGTGATGGGCATAGTTCTAGAGTGAGAAAGATTATTGCTGGAAGAGACGCATCCTGTCCATATGCCTCACATCAGGATGTCTCCTCGGTATCGGGATACTATGTTTCCTATAGAACTCGAGCTCTTGCTTGATGATACGAAATGGCTTCTTACTCACTTCACACTCTATCGCCCAGTTCAGGATATCGTCAGGTATTCCTTCTATAGTATCTGGAAGCTTGTTCGCAGGGATGACTTTCTCTACATGAGGAAATGGAGCTTCATAGTCTGACCAGTTGAAGTATAGCCCTCTTTTGAAAGAGGGGTGTCCCGCCGTATCGTAGCGGGACGGGGAGATTTCCTGTTTCAGAGAATCCTCAGTCTTCCGCTTCGCT
>JAYVLL010000063.1:0-7680 GCA_043759495.1 Candidatus Altimarinota bacterium | reverse complement strand
AAGATTCTCTCGAGTGAAGTAAAACGAGTGACTCTCGATGATATCGATGCGATCGTGAGCCCTGTCGATCAGTCATTTACCTTGAAGTGACTATCCGTTACTACTGATATCATCAATCTCGTCTACAAGGTCTACGGTCAGGATTCGACACTCCTCGAAAGAGGTGTTCTCACACTCTATCCGAAGAATAGACAGTCATGAGTCGATAAATTGACGCCAAATAATTTTCCCATCAACGATAAGGACTACAGAATAACTTCTCCGAGTGATAATCCATTTATCACCACAGAGAGGAGCATCACGGTCAGTGGCGTTGTACCGAAAAGTATCGTGCAGTATATTCTCGTGAATAATTACCGTCTCAAGAAATTCGTTCCATACTCGAGCACTTGGTACTATTTTGCGAATATGGATTATGATACCATGAAGGATGGGATCAACCTCTATGAGATCAAGTTCTATGGCGCGAACAACGAACTCCTCTCGACGCAGCTCTATACTATAGTCCGTGAGTCAAAACGATGAGTCTCTGGTGAGCTCCTCCAATAACTATAAATCAATCAGCAGAAATGAGCTCTCTCTCTTCCATCACACATACTCTCATCGTCAAGCGTCGCTGAGCTACCATGGTAGAGCTCCTCGTAGTGCTCGCAATTATGGGAATATGAATAGCCTGACTTCTGGAGACTATTGGATCTGGTATCTATTTTGCCAAAGATACCGAGAATAATATCAAGGCTATTAACCTCGCACGAGAATGAGTAGAGGGAATGACAAACATTCGTGATACCAACTGGCTTCGCTTTTCCGGAGATAGACCGAACTGTTGGCGTACACAGGATTACAATGGTGGATGTATCAATCAGCCTGCTTTTCTCTGACTCGTGATGTCTGGATCCTATACCCTACTCTCGAAAAATGGTGCCTGGTATCTCTCTGGTGCCACAGGAATCAACTATCTCACGAACTGGAATACCTATAAAAATGAATACAAGGTCGGTCTCGACGATACTGGATTCTATACACAGACTGGAATAGTTCTCAATACTTCCTGTGTCTTACTGACTCAGACAGGATGTCTCACATTGTTTACCAGAGAACTCAGTCTCACTATCGTAGGAACTGGGTCGATGCGAGTTCGGAGTATCGTACGATGGCGTGAGAAGCGGGATCGAAGTGTGATCCTAGAGACGATACTGACGAATTGGAAATCGAAATTCTAAATATTTGCCAATAGGATATGTATGTGCTATGATACAGAGGAATACCAATATAAATTCCGATTCCTATGTATCAATATTCCCATTGGCTCACCCGATCAGTCGTCATTATATGGATAGGTAACTGTCTGCTCGCGAGTGCTATAGCGGTACGAGAGGTGTGGGTTCCATATATGAGTGCAGGATGAAGTGCTTATCAGAATATCATCAGTGATCCATTCGATGGTACAACTATGCCGATAGCATATGTGCCTGATTGGACCAAGAGCCAGAATCAAGATAAGTCAAAACGCTTTGAGGATATCGCTATCAGCGAATACGTCCCCATGCCTCAGTATGATGCGCTCTCATTGCGTGATCTGACTGATACATCGAGAGCATCGATACTACTCCACTACACTTATTTCACTCCATACATGGGGAGCTATCGACTGAACTATAAGGAAAATGACGGGAGCCATAATGCCATCGATATCCGTGCACCGCTCGGGACCCCCGTTCTCGCTATCGCGAATGGCGTCATCATCCGTGCGAATGAATCAGATGCAACAGGAAATAAATATATCGTCATCCGTCATGATAATGTTCCTCTGGATGGTATGAAGAAATCCCTCTACTCTGGATATCTCCACCTCTCAGAGATACTCGTAAGCGAGTGAACCAAGGTTCGAAAAGGAGAAATGATCTGACGTGTCGGAATGACTGGGATCGCTACAACCCCGCATCTCCATATACAGATAGATACCGAAGATGCCCCTTTTCATCCCTATTGGCCATTTTCGACCGCTGACTCACGGAGTGCTGGACTCTGATTCTATGATTCGGTCAATGCCGGACTCGGGAAAGAGAAGGCACGCACATATTCCATACATCCGATGAATTTTATCAATACTTTTTTATGAGGCAATACCGCGGATGTCTTTTCGAGTGCTCCTCTGCAGAGAGAGAAAGAGGTGATATCTCTCCCGACCAATACACAAAAGGAGGAAACGATTATCGCTTCATATGAAACTGTACAACCTGAAGAGTGTTCAAAAAAGAAATATAGTGATGTGAGCGAGAAGAGTCAGCTCTGAAAGCTCCTCTATCCACTCATAGATACAAACTGCCTCTTTCAGGAAAATACTGACACATTTGGACCAAAAAATACGGTGACGAGACGAGATGCTATCATGACACTGATGCAGTATTATGCTGTAAAGCCTTCCAATGGTACCAGTCATTTTCTCGATATACCGATCGGTGATGCATTCCAGTGATACTCACTCATAGCCTATAGAAAAGGGATTCTCGATGGGAACTACGCGTATCCTGATCGACTCATGACAAAATGAGAATTCATAGATCTCCTCGTCAAGGTCGCCCGTCCAGATAGAAATCCATCTCAGATACGCGTCTACAGTGATGTCGATGGCATGAATATATACTATCAGAGTGCTCAGGATTATGCACTCATGACTCGAACTCGATGAGGGAAACTTTTTGTCAATACTCTTCTCAGTCGAAGTAGCATGGTACAGATACTGAATTGACTTACTCAGAAAAAGTAGATTTTTCCTGAGAAATCGATAGAGTATACTCCTAATTTCTACGACTATGTCACCCAGAAAACTCATATTTGCTTCGATTGTAGTCACTCTCTTACTGTGATCGATCATCGGCTTCTGGATACTCGGAAACTCGAAACCGACAGGAACCACTACGATGAGCGGATCACTGAACATATGGATTGTATGAGATACCACTCTCTGATATGATACACTGATCGAATGATTCCGTGCATATGCCCCAGAGTACCGGAACGCTCCGATCACGTTTAAGAAATTCAGTGACTATGCCTCCTATCAGAAAATCCTTCTGAGTACACTAGCAGACGGCAATGGTCCAGATATATTCATGGTAGAGGCTGGCGCAGATACCATACTCAGAGACAAGGTGGAATCGATTCCTTCGCGGTATGTAGATGTGAGCGATTTTGAGAAACGATTTGATGACGTCTTTCTCCCCCTGATCGAGACGAGCTGAGAAGGTACCAAGACTCTCTCCACAGCTCTGCGAGGAGTTCCTCTCGGATATGAGACTTTAGGGATTTTTTATAACAAGTCACTCATCATACAGACGGCGAAGACGTGGAATGAAGTCAGTATGATGTATACGGACGGACAAGGCACGGGAGTCTTCCCGACCAATATCGGCCTCAGTCAGCGATATACGCCATTCGCGAGTGATATTCTCGGATATTTCCTCCTCGAAGAGTGAATCACAGACTATACTCAGATAGATACTGCCGATAAGGCATTTGATAAGTATTTTGAGTTCAGCCAGACTCCCGTATTGCCGTCAGATACGACAGATGAAGCTGATGATTCGTCGGTTCCAAAGAGCCTGATCGACATGCAGGAATCACTCGACGTATCTCGCCTCACGACAGTGGATATGTTTATGAGAGGAGAGATCGCCTTTATCGTAGGATATCCGAGTATGATCGGTACCCTCGAAGATGCGAAGAAAAGAGCAGGAACATCGTACAAGAACATGATCGTACTCACAGAGAAAATCCCTCAGGATTCACTCTGAGACGCGAGACTCAATATCGCAAAATACAAATATTTCTGACTCTCAAAAATGTCAAAAAACTCGATGTTCTGAGTACGCTTTCTCAACTATCTCGCCACCGAAGATGCGGAACGACGCTACTTGGTTGCCTTTCCACACTATATCCCTGCACAGAGAAGCTTCTATAGTGCTGCTGCATCCAATTCTCTCTCTTCCGTATTTCCCCAGGCAAAACTCGATAGTTTTATACCGAAACTCTGAGACACAGTGCGCCTCTTTCAGTATGGGAATAAGTGACTGTTCGAATCGATATTCGCTGAAGAGATTGACAGAAATGGAAAAATAGATAAAAATAACATAAAAAATACTCTCAAATCTCGAATAAGCTGTGAAATCATCGAAAGTTCTGGCAAGACACCTCCGGAAAACTGTAGTCTCTAAAATCTATCAGAATACTTGCGTAAATACCGAGGATCTGATAGAATAAAAAAAATATCTACAACTTATGTATATGCCATCCTATCAATCGCTCCTTCGGTTCTGCAAAACCTACTGTATCATACCGATGCTCCTCCTGAGTCACCGAGTCTCTGCAGCATGTAACGGTTGGTTCAACCTCTGAGCCTGTGAGGTCACTGCTCCATATTGTAATAATGGGGAATGTACCAAGGAAAACGGTGTGGATATAACTTGAAGGGTTGTGCATTGACTCATCACAGATAAGCCACTCTCAGTATATGCACAGAGTATCGTCGTCTATCTCCTCGGATTTGTCACGCTCGTTGCTGTCATCTATATTATCTATGCTGGATTCCAGGTTCTCATCGGTGGTGGTGATGAAGAGAAGATGAAAAAAGCCAAAAATATCATCCTCTATGTCATCGTCGGTATTGTCCTCATGTGGTTTTCCTACTCGATCGTCCTCTGGATACTCAATCTGATCGGTGGGAAGGTAAAATAAATCGTCTATCCGTAATTCATCCATCATCTCTGATTCACACTGTATGAAATCCTCTCACAGAATACTCACACACATAACACTTCTCGTTTTCTGCGCAACGAATATACTCGCTTGACTATCTGGTGGGATATTTATCGAACAGGGATTTTCCTATACAGAGAGTGACTCCAATACCTTTGCACCCTACCAGAGACAACTGATAGGGATCAAGCAAGACCTCGAAAGTGAATTCCGCAGGAATAGCACTGTCAGTATTTCTTCACTACAAAATGCAAAAAATGTCGTCCAGTCAGCCTATGATCGACTCCCTGATAATGGCGAATCAGTCAGTGCGAACTCAGAGGCAAAGAAATGAACGGATCTCAATATCGATCTCGCCATCAAAAATCCATCTGCACAGACATATGTCAGCAATGCGGTACTCTCGATTGAACGATTTGCCAACGAGGCAAAAATAAAGAAAATTACCGGTTCGATCACGGCAAATCCTGCAACCGGAAACGCTCCACTCACGGTGTCATTGCTCGCTAGTAATATCAATGATCCATCAGGAGTCAGTCCTATACCAGGCAACTACATATGGTGGATGCGCGAGAATGGTGGAACTCGACGTGAGCTCTGACGATGACCATCACTGGTATACTCACTGAATCAGGAAGGGAGTTATCAGGTATTTCTCGATGTGGTCTCATGAAGTCGCAACAGTCGAGGCTATACAGATACACTTCCACTTTCGATCTCCCAGGATATCCAGGTGAAGCCAAAACTCTGAGAAATCACCCTCCTCATCAACGGCGTCAATGTCAGCTCCCTCTCCAGACTCAAAATCAACCCTACGCTCGGAAAAATCGGAATCATACTCGATGCAACAGCATCTCGTGCAGTCAGCAATGGCACTATCAAAAAAACAAAATGGGATTTCGGAAATGGAAATACGCTCGAATACACTGGATGACCAGTGATCGAGAGACAACTCTATACGAACCAGTGAACCTATGATGTGGTTCTCGAGATCGAAACCAATGAAGGCAGTACTTTCAAGAAAAATTTTCAGCTCATCATAGTAGAGCCCGCTGCAGTGATCGCAGGAGATAAGACCTCAGGATATATCGGTGAAGAATTCTGACTCCGAGCCCAGACGTATTTTTCGAATACGAAGAATACTGAATATTCTTGGACTATACAGTCAACAGAATCCGCAGGAGCCAAGCCTCTCTATACGCAAGTCGGACCATCGATAAACTACACATTCTCGAAAGTAGGAGACTATATAGTCACACTCGTCTCGAAGAGTCCGAATGGAAATGAAGACAGGGATAGCAAGACGATTACGATCGAATCGCATGAGCCGACAGTAAATCTCGATACCCCCAGATCTATCTCGACAGAAAAACCGAACATACTCCGTTTCGATGCTTCGAAGAGTTTTGATCCAGATACGAAGAATTCTACCAATCTCACGTATCGATGGTCGATCGATGGGAACGCTGTATCACTGAATAATATCGAAAAAGACGGGGCCATAGGGAACTACGCCTTCAATACCAGATGAGCCCATACAGTCTCACTCACAGTATCGAATAAATATGGAAAAATCACTACGGTCGAGCGATCTTTTGATGTCATATCTACCCTCGCCGTCAGTATAAATATCGTACCCCGAGCAGCTCCCATATGAACTATGGTCAGTCTCCAAGGGATATCACCGCGATCAGCATTCTACGAATGGAACCTCTGAGATGGCTCACCTTCGATCAACGGCCAGATGGATAACATTGATCATATATATAGGAAAACTGGGGTATATTCTGTCACTCTGACCGTGAAAAATATCGACGGAAGTGAGGTAAATACAATAGAGCGAAAGGTGTATGTCACTGATTCCAATACTCCATATGCGCTGATCGACATCAAGAATATTTCCAATACTGCCTTCGAAGATACAACGTCTTGTTCGACCGAGTGAGCCATCGTCGTCAATCGATCTGAACTCACGACACTCGATGGGTCCAACTCTATCAATATAGATGGAAATACTATAGGACTGACCTATACTTGGAAGTATCTGAATCGTATCAAGACATGACCGACACTGTCTGAGAAATTCACGGAACTCTGATGTTTTCCGATCGAGCTCACGGTGAAGAGTGACAAAAACGGTGCAAGTCATACGAGTAAGAAATTTATCGAACTCAAAAATATAGCCCCGAAGCTCACGGCCATAAGTACCAAGATCGATCAGAGTAAAAAGGACAGTCAGAAATTGCTCGTCAATGTGAGTGCCGATGGCGTGAGAGATGATGATGGCGTTGTCACTTCATATATCTGGTACTATATGACAGAGAGTGATACTGAACCTCAATGAGTCAAGATTACCCAGAGTACCACGACGACATTTGTCCTTCCGAATGTCACTGAGAAGTATACATTCGGAGTGATCCTCGAGGACAATGATTGAGCGAGAACGAATTCTCTCGATTTTCTCAGAGATAACTCATCTCTCCTCGTGACCAATGATGATGGCAATATCAATATGCCACTCATCCATCTCTCTGTTCCAAAAACACAAGCTCTTGCAGGCGAAACCGTGAATTTTGTCGTCAGCGCAAAGACTATTGTTGGCTCAGATATAACGAGCAAAAGCATCTATCAGTGGGACTTCGATGGTGATGGAAAGATCGATAAGAAGTGACCTGAGGCTCGTGTGAGCTATACATATCCGAGTGCAGGAAACTATACTGCGAAGGTAAAGGTCACCTATAACGGGACCAGTAATTCGAAATACCAAAATATCGTCGTCAAGAACGAACTCAAGGCAAAAGTACTCTGATATCGATCAGACTCCTCTGTCTATCTGATCAATGCTAGTGAAGGATTCTACGATACGACATTCTGGCAGATCGGTGATATCCAGTCTGATGCGCCATACTCACTCTCTCTTGC
>JAYVLL010000062.1:0-13529 GCA_043759495.1 Candidatus Altimarinota bacterium | reverse complement strand
CGCTCGGAAAATATCGATGTCATCTACCGTGGATTTGATTTTCCGAAAGTCGAACGAATACCAAATGCCACACCAAAAATTGGTTTTGTCGGACGACTCACAGGACTGAAGAACGTCTGATTACTCATTGAGACCCTCGTCGAGCTCAAAGACGAAGAATGGACACTTGAGATCGTCTGAGATGGCGAAGAGCGTGAGACTCTCGAAAAACTCAGCAAGTCATACGCAATAGAAAATCGGGTTGTTTTTCATGGAGCAAAATCCCATGACTGGATTATGACAGAATTTTATCCCGGTATCGATATCTTCGTGAATCCGAGCCTCCAGGAATGACTCCCGACGACGGTCATCGAAGCACTCGGGATGGGGTGTCATGTCATCGCAACGGATGTGGGAGGGACGAGGGAGATAGTGGGAATTGAACTTGTACCTCCAAAGGATAAGAGGTCATTGCATAAGAATATATTTGATGCCTTACGGGGTCGAAAAAAAATATCAGAGAGCCATGCTCCATTTTTTCTCAGAAATATGCAAGAAAATTTTCATAAAATTTTTAACATACTTTCGAGGAAGAAAATCTATTTTCTCATTAACTCTCTCGAGGGCGGTTGAGCAGAGAAAGTTATTACTATCCTTGCCAAGGAACTCTCCAATGACTGGAATATTTTTATCATTACTCTCAAATCTACCACATTCTATGAAATTCCATCGTGAATTCACCATATTTCTCTTTCAAAAATTAGGTGGAATCCTTTACTATTGGTATATGTGCCCATTTTTATTTTCCGTTTCAAAAGAGTTATGCGGAAAGAGAAACTCAATTATGGCATAAGTTTTCTGGAAATTTCAAATTTTGTACATATTTTTGCACGAAAGGATGCTGTCATATCATTTCGAACTAGCATCTGACTCTTCCAGTGAATTACTGGTTCTATTTATAAGATACTTATCCGGATCCTGTACCCAAAAGCAAAGAAAATTCTTGTTGGAAGTTCTGAAAATAGTTTTGAGTTTGCACAATTTTTATGAATAAATAAAGAGAAAATTCCCGTTGTTCCTAACCCAATTGATCTTGTATGAATCGAGGAAAAGAATAAGCTAACTGTCGAAAATGAGATTTTAGCAATGATCTCATGAAAAAAAGTATTCATTACAACCTGAAGGCTCATACGATCTAAAAATCATATTCGAATACTCAAATGCTTCTTTCAATTAAAGAAAGTAAATAGGGATTTCGTATATATTATAGTTTGAGATTGACCAGAAAGAATAAGATTAGAAAAAGCAACTGATGAATTATTATTACGAGGAAATGTCTATTTTACAGGACAGGTAAAAGATGTTTTTCCATACCTTAAAATATCAAATTATTTTCTCTATGCCTCAGAGGTAGAGTGATTCCCAAATGTTCTTATCGAAGCAATGGCCTCCTGACTTCCAATAATTACATCTAATTTTCATACTGGTGCACAGGAGATTATCTTATGAACATTTACTCAAAGTATTTGAAAAAAGGGGGGATATCCTTATTTTGGACCGAATTGAGTCTTACTCGACATTGAAGATTATGAAGAACAATTCTTAAGAATTATAGAGAACCTCGGGATTCTCCGACAAGAAAGGAAATGACTTGAAAGGTACGATATAAAAAACATCACTTCACTAATTATAAAACAGCTTATTACTCATGAAAATTAAAATCCTTCTCATTGCCTGAGCCCGCCCGAATTTTATGAAAATCGCGCCGATTATTCGTGAAATCCAGAAATATCCTCATGAAATAGAATTCAGACTGATCCATACTGGTCAACACTTCGATCAGAATATGTCTGATACCTTTTTTGAAGACCTCGGGATTCCTTTACCAGATACAAATCTCTCTATCCATTGATGAAGTGTGAGCGATATGACTGGAAGAACTATGATTGAGTTTGATAGACTCATCAAAGAAGAAAAACCAAACTACGTCCTTGTAGTCGGAGATGTGAATGCGACCATAGCCTGCGCATTCGTCGCGAAGCAAAATGGAGTGAAGGTGATCCATGTAGAGGCATGACTACGATCTTGTGATCGAACCATGCCAGAAGAAGTCAATAGAGTCCTCACCGATCATATTTCTGATCTCCTTTTCGTGACAGAAGCATCCGGCATAACCAACCTTGAAAAAGAAGGAATTACAAATTGAGTCCACCTCGTAGGAAATGTCATGATTGATACGCTCATATTCCAGAAGCCTATTTTTCGAGACAGAAATACGGTGGAACGAATGGGACTGAGTGGTAAAGATTTTGCAATCCTCACGATCCATCGCCCCTCGAATGTCGACAAAAGAGAAGATCTCGAGAACCTGATGAAAAACCTCGGGAAACTCTCAGAGAAAATCACGCTCGTCTTCCCACTTCATCCTCGCACGAGAGCCAATATCGAGAAGTACAATCTTGGCGCACTTTTCGATACTCCGAATATTATCACGGCAGAACCGCTTGGGTACCTTGACTTCATGCATCTCGTAACTCACGCACGATGTATCCTTACAGATAGTGGTGGTATACAAGAAGAGTCTACCTACCTCCAGGTCCCTTGCCTCACGATGCGGGAGAATACCGAGCGACCGATCACCTGTGAGATCGGATCCAATACGCTGGTAGGGGCTGATTTCGAGAAAATCGAAACATGTCTTGACTCTATCCTTGCAGGAATATATAAAAAATGATCAATCCCTCCCTTTTGGGATGGGAAAGCAGCTGAGAGGATAGTAAAAATATTACTTAACACTGCATTATAAATTTTTACAAAAGCCTCAACCTCGGCGGTCTTTTTATTTTACAAACAAGATGAGTTCGATATTATCTATCCATGAAAATTCACATAGCATTTCTCTGTCCTCATAATAATACCTGAATCGGTGGATGAGATCGAAAATATGGTATCTATTATAAAAACCTTCCTGAAATATACTTCGAGAAGTATATGATTTATGTAACCAAGGACAAGAATTCAGTTCAGAATATATGAAATGAGCGGGTGCTTACCGAAGATATGCTTGAAGATTTTTTTAGAGAAAAAGATATCCAGTATATTTATCTTGCTTGATGAATCATCTCAAAAGAAACTGAAGATATTCTCCTTACGAAGAGAGTTGGACTGGTGAATATTAATTTTACCCCACTCTATACTACTGATCCACGGAAACTTAATCTTATCATTAGCATGACTGATTATTGGAAGCTTCGATGGATGCACGGTGAGCTCTCCAATAGTTATGTCGTCTATAACCCTATCGATGTAGAACTCTGGAAAAAAGAACGTGAAAAAGTTATTGGTAAATATAGGAATATTTTCCAATGAAAGAAATATATCATAGGCAGGATCGCACGAGCAGAACCATCGAAGTGGCACTGGCTCATACTCGCAACACTCCAGAAACTCGATCGAGAAAAAAATTATCAATACGGTTTTCTCTTTGCAGGTATGCCTTGGCTTTATAGGAAATATATCCATCTTTTTCTCTCGAAAGAAATGCGATCTTGCATCGTCCAAATTCCTGAGCAAAGAACACATGGAGATATTGCTGAATTTTATGCATCTATCGATATATTTTGGCAGACTTCATGGATCGGGGAAAGTTTCGGGAACGTAATCACTGAGGCCGCATGCTTCGCCGTACCGACGATCACCGACTACAAAGCTTTCTACCACAATGGAAAAATCAATGTCAAACTCTACGATGCCCAGATAGAACTTGTCGACCATGGAAAGACTGGTATATACACATCATCCCCAAAGACTCTGATACAATTTCTCGATAGTTCCAATCGAGATGAAATCATCGCGCTCGGTGAAAATGCACAGAAAAAAGTCGAAAAAGAATACCATATACAATACACTATTCTCACTCTTGCAAAAGTGCTCTACAGTTATGGTCGAGAAAATCTCTGATTTAAGCACGATGAAACTCTAGAGAAAATTGAGCAAACTCCATCCCTGAAAAGAGTCGATGCATATGGGGGAAAATATGAAGAAAAAATTGCTTTATGTCACGCTTTCGATAATATTCAGCCGAGTCACAAAATTTCATATATTATACAGGGAAAGCTCTGGCGAATAGGAGAATATTTTTATCTCCTCATCAGAAAAATCTCGAAAATCTGTACCGGTAGAGATATCGAATCACTCTAATCTATGAAAATATCCTATATCCTCCCCATCTATAATGAATCTCGGTCTATATATGAGCTCTATGAGAGGATTATTAAATCTCTTCATGAATTTTCATATGAACTCATTTTTATAAATGACGGATCACAAGATCACTCGCTTTCAATTCTCAAAGAACTCGCAGAAAAAGATAAAAATATCATGATACTCGATTTTTCGAGAAACTTCTGACATCAGGTCGCCATCTCTGCTGGGATGGATTACGCAAAAGGGGATGCTATCGTAATCATGGACACAGATCTCCAAGATAGCCCTGAAGTTGTCCCTGAGATGATAAAAAAATGGAGCGAATGATATGATGTTGTCTATGCAAAAAGACGGACGAGAAAAGATGCCTTCTTCAAGAAAATAACTGCAAAACTTTTTTACCGAGCGCTCAAGAAACTCTCGACGGTAGATATTCCTCTCGATACATGAGATTTCCGCCTCATGGATAAAAAAGTTGTCAATGAGATAAAGAGGCTTCGCGAACATTCTCGCTTCATGCGAGGGCTCGTAAGTTGGGTTGGCTTCCGTCAAACCTACATAGAATTTGATCGGGACGAGAGACGATTTTGAGAATCGGGTTATCCACTCTCGAAAATGATCCGATTTGCTCTCGACGGTATCACTTCTTTTTCCTACAAACCCCTCAAGCTTGCTACATTCCTATGACTCTGTGTATCTTTCCTCGCGGTACTCTATTCCATTTATGCTATAGGGATTAAGATATATTACCCTGATATTGTTGTCCAATGATGGACCACAGTGATAGTTGCCGTCATGATGATCGGGTGACTCCAGCTCATGATACTCTGACTCATCGGGGAGTATATCGGTCGCATCTATACCGAGACGCAAAATCGCCCACTCTATATCATAAATAAAATATATAATGAGCATCCTTAAGGCACAAACGAAAATATACCGATATAAACGAAATTTTCTCTGGGATAGGGATATTTTTCTCATGAAACTTTGCACATGAAAAAAAGTCCTTCATATCGGGGCGACCGATTGGCCTAATACAAGAGAAAAACTTGAAGACGGAAGTCTCCTGCATAAAAAGATTATGGATGTTGCAAAAGAAGTTATCGGTATCGATATCAGTGATGAAGGTATTGAAATATTCAATAATGCGGGTATCACGAATACACTCAATGTCGATATTAATAATCTCGATACTATAAATTTCGAACCTGATTTGATACTATTTGGAGAGACCATAGAGCATATTATGAATATAAAAATAATTTTTGATGGCTTTCGAAAAGTAATGAAGAAAGATACGGTACTTGTCGTTTCGACCCCGAATAATAACTATTCAATAATTACTACCCTTGGTCTCTTTTGATTTGAGTTTGTACACTATGATCATAATGTTCTTTTTAGTACGGGGACACTCAGGCAGCTTCTCGAGAAGAATGGATTCAAAGTAAATAATTATTATTACACTTTTATCTCAAGAAAGAGTAATTCTTTTGTATTTAAATCCCTTCATTTTCTCTCAAAGATACTTGGATATATACTCCCCTGGAAGGGAGAAACTCTTTTATTCATTACATCAATGCAACATGAATGAAAATAAGAAATCTCTCATTCAGGAAATAATCACAGAAGATGCTCGTTTTCAAAATGGAACTTTCTTGGATACAAGAATACAACATATCCATAAAGATCATAATGAACCTGATGTTACTTCTGAAGGGAGTATTATCACAACATTAAAAGAGTTACTAAAAAGGAATGATCGTATCTATTATCTTATTGTCAATATCCTTTCCCCAACATACTTCAATGTATCACTCAACAAGAGAAGAAATGCTCTCATTCTAAAAAATCGCACAACGGTAAATATCTGATCTGGAAATAAATTGTTTGATCCAAAAGTGATAAATATTGATCTATTTTGATATAATAATGTTAATATTGTAAGCGATGCGACAAAACTCTGTATCAAAGATAACTCTGTAGACCTTGTGATTAACGAGGTAAATATTGAGCACATTTATGATTACAGAAAAGTAATCTCGGAATCATATAGAATTTTAAAGGAAGGAGGTATTTCCTACTATCTTATTCCATTTACAGAAGGATTCCACGCAAGCCCCTATGACTATCATCGATTTACTCATAAGGCTATAGAAATCCTTTTCAAGGAAAATGGATATAGCGATATCAAGGTTGGAGTCTACGCCTGACCCACAAGCGGTTTTCTTTGGATATTTATAGAGTTTCTTTCGACGCTTTTGAGTTTTGGAATACATAGGATCTATGAGCTTTGGACTATTGTATTTATGATTCTTCTCTGGCCTATAAAGTATCTCGATATTCTCCTGAATCACTATGAAAGTGGAAAATATATTGCCTCTGTTTTTTATGTAATCGCAAAAAAGTAATATGAACTATATACTCCTCTTTACCACCCTCATAGCTACTGTCGGTTGACAGATGATTCTGAAGTTTTGACAAAGTACACTCTACCTACCAAAGGCAGTGAACCTTATGGAGGCAAAACGTTTCCTTTTTGAATCTATCCTCAACAAGTATACCATTTCAAGTATCCTTTTTACCTCTATAGGTATCCTTACGTGGCTTATGGTAATACAGAGAATGAAACTCAGCGTCGCCTATCCTTTTATGTCACTAAGCTATGTTATTGTTTTCTTTCTTTCATACTTCGTATTCAAAGAAGAAATTACGCTCTATCAGCTACTCTGAATCGTTTGCATTATGAGTGGCGTTGTACTTATAACTTGGAAATAAATGGACTTTCTAAAATCTCTTAATTGATACGGGATAATGAGCCTTCTAGGAATGCTCATTATCCCATGGCTTACGATTTTTCAATGACTCCATCACCTTGATGAGGGCTTTATCATTACAAACGCGTACTACTTTTTCACTCATCCAGAATCTATAAATTATGGATTTGGACATTATCTCACTGATCTTATCGGATGGGGAATGAATCAACTTTTCTGATGACTTGGACTCATAAGTTTTCGTATAGGGTATGTGCTCATACTTTATGGTACTTTTGCCTGAATCTTTCTTTTACTGAGAGATTCCCTATCAAAGAATCTTATTTTTCTTGGACTCTTCGTCGCATATTGTTTTACCAATAATGTCGATGCCATTAACTGGGTAAACTACTATCCGGTCACAACACTCTTTTATGTATGGTCTGGATATTTTCTTTATACATGACTTCTCAAAAGCAAACTCTTGCTTCTTTGAATCTCATGACTCATTCTCGGAGTCGGAGTATTTGCGCGACTTCCAAATATTGTATCGATTTCCATAATTTGACTCATTCCACTCTATCACATCATAGGAAAAGAAAGAAAAATATTACTTAAAGATATTCTCACTATTGGAAGAGGGATCTTCGTATACTGAGTGTGATTTATGGTCGGGATAGGGGTAATGTTGTTTTTTATACGGAATGTATGACATGAGCACCTTTTTTCTGAGGCAATACAAATACTATTCGGTATGGCGAAAGAATCAGGAGAAACAAAGAATCATGGAATCGGTTATCTTATAAGTATTTACATAAAGAGTTTACTTTTTGTTTGTAGCATATCAGGAGTTACATCTCTGTGACTCTATATTTCCTTTAAAATTTCTGGGATTCATAAAAGCGCCTATACATCCCTATGTGTAATTATATGAGTGATCTTAGGATCTATTTCTATAATGAAGTTTTACTTTCTTTACATCATATTTGGACTAAATATCTTTGTGAGTTACATTTCATTTTTATATCCATTCTTGAGTTGTTATCTTTTCTTGGTTCTCATGAGAAGCAATATCAAAAATTTTACAAAAATTACTTTTCCATTTCTGCTGTGATTATTTTTTATGTTCTTTATTCCACTCGGATGAGGTGGTTACTTAGAAATGATGCAAAATGCGAGTTTTATTCTCTTCCCAATAATATTATACGTACTAAAAGAAGATTTCCCAAACGTTTCATCTTTCAAGGCAAAGTATCTCCCAAAAGGCTTATTTATAATAATCAGTATAGCATCTATTGTTTGTACTCTTCATATTCTATGGATAAACAATAGTCCTCTGAGCTATGTCTCTCATTGAAAACTAAAGTTTATAAGTATCTCCGAGGATATTGCTTATGAACTTGAGAGTATAGAGTCTTCAATAATACACAAAAATAATTCACAAGAATGGCTTTTTCTTTCAAATTTTTGATATGCAAGCTATCTATACTATCTTTATGATATTGTTCCATATTTAGGAAATTCTGTACCCGCCTACTATCCTCAGGGAACCTACATAGAAAAACTCACTCAAAAGATAAAAACAAGGGAACTTCCTCTGATCGTCATAGATAAATTTCAAAACATAGCCTTGGATAATCCCTATAGAAAAGTTGGAGAGAAACTCGAGGAAATAACATTTGAAATATTGAAAAATAATCACATAATGTTCACGAAAGTTCTAGAAACAGAAAACTTTATATTTTATACAACTCAAACCAATGAAAAAATTTATTAAAGATAGACACGATTATATAGTAGAAGCATGCAAGGGGAAAAAGGTCCTCCATATTGGATGTATAGGAAATTCATATAAATCCACTTCTATATATGAACCTTGGCTTCATAAAGAAATATCGGATGCTTCCTCATCTTGTGTTTGAATAGATCTTTATAAAGAACGTATCGATGAAGCAGCTAAGCTTTCAGACTCAACCATAGTCTACGGAGATGCTTCAAATTTTGATGTTCATGATACCTTTGATGTAATCGTAGCTGGAGAAATAATTGAGCACATTGATAATTTTGCGGCCTTTTTTGCCACTATACGTCGACACTCAAATAAAGATACGGTTATTATCCTCACCACTCCGAATCCATTCAATTTTTCGAATATCATAAGAGTACTTTTTACTGGAAAGCCTATTTTTGATGTAGATCATGTCGTATACTTCGATATTTTTACACTCTGACAAATGCTCAAGAGACAGCATTTTATACCTATAAAGTTTATATATAATACGGAAATTGCTTCTCAAAGAATTCGAAATATTATCATACGATGAATCTGAGCCATCTTCCCTGTACTCAACCTTAACCTCATGGTAATAGCAAAATGTGCTGAATCTCCTGAATCCTAAAAACATCTTGAATAGTAGATAATAATCTCCTGGAACGTGCGAACCAAATCATGCATCACCGATGACCTGATGCTCAATCTACATGGGTATCTGAAAATCAGAAAGTATGATTTTGACATGTACGACTTTCTATAATGGACCTAGATCCTCGTTCAACACAACCTTTCAGTATTGATGATGGGAATTATGTTATTGTATTTAATGGAGAAATTTACAATTATCTCTCTCTAAAAAAAGAGCTACAAGATGTATATCATGTAGAATTTCGAACAACGAGTGATACCGAGGTCCTTATCCAACTCTACAAACATTACGGAAAGTGATGTCTCGAAAAACTCGAATGAATGTTTGCTTTTGCTATTTATGATACCAGAAAAAATACCGTTCTTTTTGCTCGGGATTTCATCTGACAGAAACCACTCGTGTATATTTCTGATAATACTGGGTTCTATTTTGCTTCAGAAATCCCCGGACTTCTTCAACTGTATCCAGAATTCTGAGTCAAGCTCAACATAGAATCATTGAAGTTTTATATGCTCGAAAACTATTCTCACCTCCCCCATAATTTTTCGATTTTTGAAAATATACAAAAACTATATCCGGGACATTTTTTGGTAGTAGAGGATGGAAAAATCATTGAACATTCCGCATATGAACACCTTAGAAAAATGGATACTTCATTCGCTGACAATGAAATAGGCTTTCTTGAAAAAATTCTCGATGAGATGAGACCGACAGAAGTATGATATGCCTCTTTTCTCTCGGGAGGAATTGATTCGAGTTTTGTCTGTAGCGTTCTCAAGAAATATGAAACTTCCCAAACCGAAGCATATACTCTCAAAATTGGTGAAAATGATGAAGATTTCAAGAGGAGCCAATTTGTCGTTGATACACTTAATCTCAAACATCATATTATCGATATTGACTGATGTGACTATCTGAGATCCATAGATGATTCTGTGATGATTCTTGGAGAGCCCTATTTCCACATCACATCTGTCTATGCTGACAGGATTCTCTCGGAAGCCAGTAAGAAGCATAGAGTATTTTTTACGGGCGCATGAGGTGATGAGTGTTACTATGGATATGATAACCTCCTCTTTCTCATCATGGATTTTTATTTTTCTCTACACAGATATATGCCTCAGAAATTGATATCATGGATAGATAGGTTCACCAGGAGGAAATATACAAGTATTCTCAATAGTAATAATTTGAACTTTAAAGAACACTACTATAAGGAAAAATATACAAAGGTTGCCCCCCTTTTCCAAGACGAGAAAAATATTGATGAAGAAATTAAAAGTGTAACATGATCGCTCAGTAGCTTCGTTGATTCATTATCCTATATTGACACGAGCTATATGTACGGGCTCTTTCTCGAGAATATGCATTCTCTGATGATCCAATCAGATCTCATCGGCATGAAACACTCTATCGAAATACGCTCACTGTTTCTCGAAAAACGTGTCATAAAACGTTCATTCTCTCTCCCACTTTCGGAAAAAATAAGCATCTTTCACCTACGAGAAGGAAAAGAAATTCTAAAAAAATGACTCAATAAAATATTTCCTCGACATTTTCTCTACGCAAAAAAAATTGGTTTCGGTGTAAAATTCGATTTCAAGAAACATATCATTGAAACATCAGGATCTATCATAGAAAATAGGGTAAAGAAGCTCGCTTGAATAAATGTATTTGATATGAATGAAGTCGGAGAACTTTTCTATGACTTTCGAGGAAATTTTCACACTATTATGAAGTTATATACAATCCAGGTCTGGAGAGAAAAATTTTTATCATAAATTCTATGCCTTTCGTTTCAATTATCACCCCCACATTTAATAGAAAAATACTTCTCGAAAAAGCTATTCTTTCAGTGATCAATCAAGATCAAACCCTGTCATTCAACTGGGAAATGATCATTATCGATGATGGAAGTAGTGATAATTCAGAAGAATATATAAATTCCTACATAAAAAAATATCCGAATATTCACTACAAATACATAAAAAATGTGGGTATGAATACTGCTCGGAATATCGGATTTAATATGATGTCTCGAGATTCAGACTACACTATTCTCCTTGATAGCGATGATGAGCTTATCGGTGATTGTATAAAAACCTGTCTATGAAAGTTTGATGAGATAAAGCGGAAATGAGACTATGATGATTATCTTTGACTTTTCTTTTTTGCAGAAGATGAAGACAAGAATATAATAGGCAACAAGTCTATACTCCAGAATAGAAAATCATTTGATATAGATTATGATTCATACCTTGCTTGATTCCTTACTTTTGAACCAGGGTTTATATTTAAAAGTGACTTCTTCTTGAGCAAAGATAATAGATTTGATCCGGATATCCCAAGTGGTGGTACATGAGTACTCTGGGCAAAATGGTGGAAAAAAGAAATGGGTGAGAATAAGAAAAAATTTCTTTTCTTTGATTATATTGGGAGGATGTATCGCCAAAATAATACTGGACGCCTCACTTTTGAGTTTACAAAAAATAAAAAACGTTTTTGGGAAAATGCCACTTCTGGCGATAGAGTGCTCACTATCGTAAAACAAGACATGCTCGATAAATGACTTCAAAAAATCTATGGCGATACCCTTTTTAAAATCGGGATAAACTATCTTCTCGGCTGAGAATCCTTACTTGGAAAAGAAAAAATAAAAAATTCACTTACTTACAAAAAATCTCTTCCGCAAATTCTGATCTTTATGACTGCATATATATATCCAAGCTTTATATATGTACTCTATAAGATTTATGCTCGCCTGGAGTATACTTTCTTTAAAAAATAACCCTCACTTCTATGTCAGACACTCGCCTTTGGACTTACCATCAAGATACTAATAGGAACTTTCTTCAGGAGTGATACGCTCGTCAGGAGCTTTTACGGAAAATCGTGGAAAAAACTATACCAAAAAATGGTACCATCCTTGAAATATGATTTGGCGATGGTTACCTACTACAGAGACTCTCAAAGCTCTGATATTCAGTATTCGGACAAGATCTCTCAATAGAGAATATCGAAATTACAAAAAAGGACCCAGCAAGCGAGAAAATCACATTTCTCCTCTGAGATGAAACTGGTACTCTCAAAATAGATGATAACTCACTCAATGGTTTTGTTGCATCCGAGGTACTTGAACATATGAACAATGAAGAACTCACTCACGCTATAGGTGAAATACTTCGAGTACTCAAGCCATGAGCTACTGCCATCATTACGGTTCCTTACAAAGAAAATCTCGATGCATCAACGCACTATTGTCCACACTGCGGAAACACCTTTCATACATGGTGACACAAACAATCATGGAATGAAGAAAGGATTCAAGAAGTCTTCACATGATTCAAAAATACATCAATACAACGCTTTATGAGTCTCGGTCAATCACACTATAAGAATCCTCTGATTCGAATTGCCGCAAAAGTTCTTGATGCTAGTTTCTTCATAAACAGGGATATGTTTGGTTTTATCTCTTCAAACTACCTTATTGTACTAAAAAAATAGATATTCTCCTATTTACCCATTTCTCTTTAAAAAAAGACTCAATACTAAACTGAATCTTTTTTAGTGAGTCTGTGATATATTCTAGCTTTGGATTTAATACCAAATTACAATAATTCCCGTTTGCTTATTCCAGCAATCTCTATAGAATAGGGGTGGTTTACCACTCCTATTCTATTTCCTGTATTTTTATGGCATCAAATATAACCCTTTCCTTGCACCATACTCAAGGAGAACTTTTAGATCTCTATAAGAAAGCAAAGGAGCCAACACTCCGAACACGTCTTCACTTTCTTTCTATTGTCAGAAATACAGATCCAAGAGACTCTACTCTCAGAGTATCTCTTCAAACAGGCATGCAACGAGTAGGAATGAAACTTACGTGGGCTCAAGATACGGTACGTAGATACAATACAGAAGGCATAGAAGGTCTCATAGATAAGAGAGTAAACAACAAGCGTCCTCGTCTTATCTCAGAAGAAGAGGAGCGAGTATTGCGTGAGAAAATAGTACACGAGCTTTCTCCAGATGGATGACTCTGGACATGACCCAAAGTTGCAACATATCTTGGCGAGATTACAGGACAAGAGACAAATGCGGTTACTGGATGGAGATATCTGCAGTATCTTGGCTTCTCACGGCAAGTACCTCGATTGGCTCATGA
>JAYVLL010000061.1:0-2621 GCA_043759495.1 Candidatus Altimarinota bacterium | reverse complement strand
CATAGGAGGGACGACTGTACAATCTGTGGCGACAGGGGCAGGTTCTGGAGTCTGTACTGTATCTTCGATAGCAGTTCCAGAACTCGCAGGTGCTGGTGCAGGGGTCTTGTTTCATGAGCATGAGGCGAGTCCGACAGTGAGTCAGAGAATAAGGAGAGTTTTCAGGATATTCATAGGAAGGATATAGAAAGGATAAAACAAGTCTATTGTATGGAATTTATTTTTTTTGCAATTCCATAATGGCTAGATCTATGGAAAATATTCTTCATAATTCACCATTTTTCATACCGTATCCACTCTTGTATGCTATATTCATATTGATCAGTTTCTCATAGAATTGCTTGATTTCGAGAGGGGTGATCTTTGCGCTGAGTGTTTTTCCGAGTACATAGGGATGGATAGGGATGAGGCTTCATATTTCTCGTTCTTTCTTTCCGAGGGATTGCAGGTGTTTCGCATAGAGGGCTCCTCTGAGTATCCCTATCAGTGATGGGATGATCTCATACGGTGTCATCGTATCGAGCATACGCTCGAGGATCGATTGTGCCTTGCTCCTATTGCTTGCGAGGATCGCATCAGAGAGGTCGAACATCTTTCCTGAGTAGGCACGATTCAGTGACATATCGATCATCTCATCATCTATCGTAGTGGTCGAGAGGAGTGTGAGTTTTTCGAGGGATCAGCCGATCGACTCAGATATCATGGTACTCGGCTGTTCCTTGCCGACTTCAGCTTCTTTATAGGCTCCGAGGACCTTCTGGATCACTCTCTGATCGAGCTCACGAAAGCGTTTCTCCCATACTGAGGTATCCCAGATGGTATTCGAGCTGCGAGTATCTGCATGCGCTATGAGCCAGGGAATGAGGACTCACTTGCTCGGATCGAAGAAGAGTCCACTGAATATCATAAAATGATCCTCCCCGATCGATTCACAGAGATTGATGAGTATATCCTCGACTCATTCTCATTTTTTTTTCTTGGTTTTTTCTCATTCTTCCTTTTTTCCCTTCGTGAATCCGCCAGAGAAGCACCAGAGTCTGCGAGTCGCGAAGAGTCCCATGCTCTGCATGTCGCGCATGATACGAGTCCAGTCTTGCACTTCTTCTATCCGTACTTCCTCGATATTCTCACTTCCATGCTTCTCTCGAAAGAGTTTTTTCCATTGTTCTTTCTCTTTCCTCACTCCATAGGTATCGATTCCTGCGATATAGATGATATTCTTCCGCTTTTCCATGACTCGAGTATAGTGAATATCGAAAAAAATCCAGAGATTCTGGATTTTTCTGAGGAGGCTGATGCGCCAGTTTATGCTGATTTTTTCTTCAGGAGGTCACGGATCTCTTTGAGAAGCTCGATATCTGTTGGCCCTGTCGGTGCTGGTGGTGCTTTTGCTTTTTTCTGTACGGCCTTATTCATCACCTTCACGATCATGAAGATGCAAAATGCGATAATGATAAAGTTCAGGAGGATCTGGAGAAAATTTCCATAATTGATCGTGACGACCTTTTGGCCTTCGATCATGGCCGGAAGTGATGCCTTCAGTTCCGTGAAGTCGACATTCCCGATCACCCATCCGATCGGTGGCATGATAACATCTTCGACGAGTGAGCTCACGATCTTCCCGAATGCTCCCCCGATGATGACACCCACTGCGAGATCGACGACATTTCCCTTCATCGCGAAATCACGGAATTCTTGGAGAACAGACATAGGAGAGGGATTAGAAAATAGGTGATAGTTTAAAGTTCGAGACTAGAACCAAGAACCAATCTATCCTATCGAATTTTCTTCATTTTTCCACTTTACAGATATAGGCATATTCTCTATAGTATGGATAATTCACCTATGCATATACTCAAGTTCATCCCCATGCTCCTGATCATCGCATCATGTTCGCATGATAGAGGTCCACTGAGCGAGCAGACACTCCGCAGTCGTATCGTCGATATCGAGTCCACTCAGCCATACGGCAGTGCCGGAAAGTGAGTCATCCTCTCGACAGGGCATATCCTCACGAGTCGACATGTCGTCGAACGATGTGCTCGGTGATGAGATATGAGTCTCTCATGAAGTACTGGATTTCTCTGTAGAGTTCTCCTCAATGGTCAAAAATACCCAATCCACGAAATACATTTCCCTGATCCTTCGAGGGATATTGCTCTCTTGGAGGCTGATCTCGAGCAATACTATCCTCTTATTCCAGAGCTATCCGAACTGGAATTGACAGCCTGAGAGTCAGTATTTATCCTGACAGCGACAGGAAGGATATCAGGCTCTATCATCGGACTCGCTCAGGACTACATCGGCTATGACGCCACACTCTCATGAAGGACACTCTCTGGAACGGTCGTGACGGATATCGTGGTCGATCGTGGAGAGAGTGGGACGCCGATCTGGACTACTGCTGGTGAATTCATCGGCGTTATGAGTGCCGTGGATAGAGTAGGGAAACGGAGTTATGGTGTGAGATAGAAAAAACCGAGAGTAAAATCTCTCAGTTTTAGGATTATTATTTAGGAGCTTCAGATTTCTTTTTCATTAATTTAGAGTCTAATCCCATTCTTACACCGGCTACTATTTCTTTACCAGGCAATCAGTCTGAATTGAGTAACTGCTCAAGT
>JAYVLL010000060.1:0-4300 GCA_043759495.1 Candidatus Altimarinota bacterium | reverse complement strand
GCATAGCAGATAGATAATAGCAGGTAGCAGATAGAATAAAGATTATGAAAATCTCGGTTTTTTGCAAATCTATGCGTAATATGCTATCCTGAGAACATGTTTACATACTTTCGTCAAGCATACTCGGTATTCTTCCAGTCAGAGGCACCTTCTTTTTCGAATTCATTAAACGAAAGATGAGAGAAAATACCAAAACTTTCAGAAAATGACGAACAACTCTCGGTGGTATTCTGACCGAGAAATCTCTGAGAGCGAAAGGATCAACAAAATATGATGAGACAAGAACGGCTTATCCGAGCGAGTGTCAGTGAACAGATCGTGAAGAGCAATGCCTGGCCACCAGAAACACATGTTCTCATCCAGTCAGAGAAACTTACCTCGCATCAGATTATAGATGAGAAAAATAAAAATACCTCAGAACTGCTCACACATATCTATACTCGATTGATCGCAAATTTCGAGAAGCACGGACTTTCTCATCCTGATGCGACGAAGCATGCGGCGAACTTCATGCGAGAATATAGCTATCAGTTGCAGTGACTCATCAGTGCGAATACGGAACCTCAAGTATTGAAGAAAACGATACAGGACTCTGTCGAGCAATATCGATGAGACCTCATGAAAACCCCGAAAGATACGACATGAATAATAGATCCTACACTGAGTGGAATGGCATCACCTGAAGATTATGATACTTCTTTCGGGAATCCAGGTCCTGTAGCGAAGCCTCGAGAGGGAATTCTCCCTATCGATGCAGATCTCTTCTGAGAGGAGGATCATGAATTCGAGAAAAAGATCATGGGATATACGGAGAGCGTGAGACAAGTACGGGATTATGAACGTGAACATCAAGTCTCACCAGAAGAAGTGGCAAGTGAAAAAATCTCTCCAGATCACCTCGATACACTCAGGATTCCTCCCTCAGAATTCGATGCAACACTCAGAGATGAGCGCATCGATAGTCCTGAGTCGATCACTACTATACCAGAAGGAAAGTCACAAAAAATCCAGCTCATCGATGAATCGGGAGTCTCAGATATCATGTGTACTCATCTAAAGAATGGCGACTATATCCTCCAATTCCCAACCGGCGAAAGTATCGTTATCGATTCGAATGGAAATCCCGAGAAGGCAAAAAAAGAAATCGCCTTCATCCAAGAAATCGTCAAAACTCCGATTATCCGCAGACTCCTCATGAATGGGAATGGAAAGTTTCAGGATTTTCGTGTCAAGTTCGAGAAAGAATTCCCATGAAGAGAGATCGATACTCATCCTGAGTTATTCATCCGAAAAGTACTCGATCGTATTATCGATGCTATGTCCGCATACGATCCTGAGATGGCATGAGCTATGCGAGATGCTTGCTCGAGTACTCGTCCGATCTCAGATATTCAGCAGTTCCTCAGAAATAATCGTGATAACATCATCCCACTGCTCCATAAGACCTGACTGATTCCACGAGATGGAGTCCAGAAGCTCTATGCTGAGAAACTTCTCTAAAATTCTTTCTTCTTTCCTATTTTTCCCTATACTTCGGTCATTCTTGATCGATTTTTTATGATACAACAAAAACAAAACCCCCCGGTCTTCGACCACCCCCCTTGAAAGGGGGGCTTTCAGGAACAAAACCCCCCTATATCGCCCCTTGACAGAGAGACGAGATCAGATTTCTCCTTCACTATCGAAGCGACTGAGTGATATGCTCGAGCAGGGACGATCATGACACCACATGGCATCATCCATACGCCCACCTTCATGCCTGTCGGGACACAAGCGGCGATGAAGTGACTCACCCGAGAACAGCTCCTCTCGACGGGAGCAGAGATCTCACTCGTGAATACCTATCATGCCTACCTCCAGCCAGGTCATGAGGTGATCAGGGAATTCGGTGGACTCCATGGATTCATGCAGCATCCACTCCCGATTCTTACGGATAGTGGAGGATTTCAGGTATTCTCTCTCGGAGCACAGATGGAGAAGAAACAGATAGGTCGTAGCAGACAGCAAATAGAATGAAAAGGAAAAGGTGCAGGGAAAGATTCATCTACCCACTCCACTACTCCACTACCCAATAATTCTACCACCCCACCACCTCCACCATCCCTCGTCAAAATCACGGAAGATGGAGTATATTTTCGCTCTCACCGTGATGGATCGAAGCATTTCTTCACACCAGAATCAGTTATGGAAGTAGAGGAAGCGCTCGGCGCTGATATCATCATGGCTTTCGATGAATGTGCGAGTGGGGAGTCGACGCATGCCTATGCTCGATCTGCTATGGAACGGACCCATCGCTGGGCGACTCGGTGTGTCGATCACTGGAAGATACTGCAATCCAGAAGGGAAGAGGAGTGACTCCCCTATCAGGCACTCTTCGCGATCATGCAGGGAGTGATCTATGATGATCTCAGAGTTGAGTCGTGTAAGTATATATCTGGTCTCGATACTCCTGGAATCGCGATCGGTGGACTCTCGGTCGGTGAATCGAAGGAAGACATGTACCGCATCATGGATATCCTCGCACCGCATCTGCCATACTCGAAGCCACACTACCTCATGGGAGTCGGGACGCCTGAGGATCTCGTCGAAGGGATTGCACGTGGGATCGATATGATGGACTGTGTCCTCCCGACACGTCTCGCTCGACATGGAGTCGCCTTCTCTCAGTTCGGTAACTGCAAGATCACGAATGCGAAATATGCACTCGAAAAATCCGGTATTCCCGTCCATCCTGAGCTCTCGACGATGGTCTCGCGGACGTATTCTCTCGGGTACCTGAAGCATCTCTATACCGCCGGAGAGTCTCTCGCGGGTATGCTCGTCTCGATGCACAATATCGAATACCTCGTGAATATTGCCCGAAAATCCCGCGAAGCGATCCTCAGAGGAGAATTCGAACTCTTTCGGAAGCGGTTTTGGAGTGAGATGAATGTGAATGTATAGTACATTACCATCATGCTTTGTATATCTTCATTAACTGTTCATCAAATGTCAGGAGTGTGGCATTATGTCTTTCCGTAAGATGGATAAGTAAGTGATCTACGAATGCCATTCGATCATCATGTGAGAGAAATTTTCGAGCATCATGGATGGCATCACCAGAAAGGAGTACAACATTTGAAGCACTAAGACAGTCACTGATAAATGCATCGGCATGACTCTTCCCATACCTTCTCGATAGAAGAGTTGAGACTTCTAAAAGAACTCAATAAGCAATATAAATAGTGGAATCAGTTTGTTCCATTATTTCCATAATCTCGAGAGATTTCTCATGTAATGAATCTTCTTCTGCATAATATGCGAAAAGAATATTCGAATCAAGAATGAAAGAAAAATTAGTCATAGAGAAATGTGTCGAGCCTCCTCGCTATATCTTGCTTTGGTCCATTGGTGTGAATGATATGTTTTTTTGCAAGTGAGATAAAGGTTCATGATTTCTTTCGGTTTTCTTGAGAGTGAATCATGAAAAGCTCGGGGATATTTGCAAGCATAGTAGCGACCATAAAGAAAAAATTTTAATATATCCTGAGTATATCGATCCCTTCGGAAAAATCAAAAAATATTCCTAGAATTGATCGAGGAATATTTTGTCTTGGACTCATTATCTCATCATTGACTGATCAGTCATCATCCCAGTATTGGTCGATCCACTGGATGTGTAGCCCCATGCCTTTTGCCATGCCTTCATCTGCTCGATCTCCTTTGTCTGAGCAGTGATGATATCCGCTCCGAGTTTTACGAGCTCAGGTTTACTCGAGGCAGCGAGGTATTTCGCCATTTCGACGGCTGCCTGATGGTGCGGGATCATCATCTCGAGAAATGCCTGATCGAGCGTGTCTCCTGTCATCCCTTCGAGCATACGACTCATATCGCCCATGCTCATATCCATCATCGTACCACGAGGAGCGGTATTCGTCGATCTTCATGAATACTGCTGACATCCATCCATATCAGGCATTTCCTCACAATGTCGACGGATCATATCATCTGATGGACGATTGATCATCGCTTTCCTATCTCATTTTTCCATATTTCGGTATTCGTCACGATCGAAGCGTTCGTATCGAGCATGTGGAGCACCATTCCATACGCCCCATGCATAGGAGCTGACGATCAGGAGTACCACGACTGCGATACGGACGACCGATCTCCAGCCACACCAACTCGACGCACAGGACTTCATCCCAGGTGAACAACGAGTCTTGTCGCATTCACATGGATCACAGTTACAATTTCCACCACATGGGCAGATAGTTTTTTTCTCAGTCATAGAATAATAGATAAAAAATAGAAAATTCTC
>JAYVLL010000059.1:0-2673 GCA_043759495.1 Candidatus Altimarinota bacterium | reverse complement strand
GGCATACCATCGATGAGGAGCTTGGTATAGATATCGTATTTCCTGAGGTTCGTGAGATCGTGTGGTGTGATGACATCTTCACCACCGAATACCTCGGCGAATTTCATAGCATCATCGTGCCCCACCTGGAACGATATGAGCGAGCCTACATTCCCGAATACGGCTCATTGAACAGTTTCGGGCATCTGAGCAATATACTGATTCGCCATCGTGAGGGAGAGTTTGTATTTGCGAGCCTCCGAGAGGATCGTCGCGAATGAGTCAGTGGCGAAGTTCTGGAACTCATCGACATAGAGTCCGAAGTCTCGACGATCCACCTCAGGCGTGTCTGCTCGGGTCATCGCCTCGATCTGGAACTTGGTCACCATCATTGCTCCGAGGAGTGCAGATGCATCTTCTCCGATCTTCCCCTTTGAGAGATTCACGATGAATATCTTCCCATTATCCATGATCCAACGCAGTGAGACTGGATTCTTGGGTTGTCCGAGGATATTGCGGAGGATCGGTGACGAGAGGAACTGTCCGACCTTGTTGAGGATCGGGTTGATCGCCTCACTCATCTGAGCGGGAGCCATCTTCTCGAACTCGTTTGTCCAGAATTGTATCAGGATCGGATCCGAGATCTTCGATACGACTCGGCGTCGATATGACTCATGGGTCAGCATCAGCGGGATCGAAATCAGCGTAGTATCAGGAATCAATAGAAGTGTAAGGATCGTATTGCGGAGGATATATTCGAGACGAGGTCACCAGCTCTCGGCGAACATCTTCTTGAAAATAGAAACGAGCCCTGATGCCACAATAGGCCTGAGTTCTGGGTTTGGATTATCGAGCATATTGAATGCTATCGGATATTCGGTATCCGATGGATCAAAGAGGACGATATCATTGGTTCGGGATTTGGGAATATTGGCGAGGATCGTATCGGCAAGATCTCCATGTGGATCGATGAGAGCAATTCCTCGCCCTGACATGATATCGGAGTAGAGCATATTCTCGAGGAGAGTAGATTTACCCATTCCCGTCTTCCCGATGATATAGGTATGACGAGCCCGATCGATCGGCTGGATAGCGAATGCCTCGGTAGATCAGCGGAAGTTCGACAATCCAATAGGAGTATTGGGTGCTCAGGTATGAGGGAGATTGTATGGTGGCTCGAACCGGCGAGTCGTGACCCAGTTGACCCCTGGAGTGCGCACATAGATAGTCGGCATATGCACGAGTCCTGCGAGCTCTGTCACAGACAGCATACTCGTATATTTGGAATAGTTCCCCAGGGTTTTTGCGTAGGTCGTCTGGTGTGGTCGTCCTGTTACGAGCTTGGCCCCGTTGGGTTGGGAGAATATATGGAGACTCGATGCGAGCTCTCGTGTGGTTGCAGAGGTAGCACCCAATGAGGCGAGTATGATCTGCGTCGAGTAGCCATAGCTGTCGAACTTGCTTTCTGATTTGTCTGATTTGTTTCTGTCATTCTCAGTATGAGAATCCCTTTGTTCCGAGTTTTCACCGCCACCCGTGAGGAACGATGCGATACTCGCGAGTAGGGTAAATGGAAACGCGAGCAATCGGATCCACCACCAGTTCAAGAGGAGGAACACTTTCGCAAAGTCAGGAATATGCATCTCGATGATCGATCTCTGAGTATGCTCACGCCAGTCGTGATCAGAGAGCGGAGAGAAATCAACTCGGAGAAATACAGTCTCAGTCTTCGCTGATTTCGCGAGAACAGACGTAATACCCGAGAGCGGATCGATTCCCTCTTTTTCGGTACGATCCTTGAGATTGGCGTAGAGCTTGATCGTGTCACCTGAGATATGAGAGAGCTGAGCCTCTTGGACGGATATCTGAGCATCATGATTGAATGGAAGTGTTGCCTCAGTGATCTCAATATCTGAGTAGTGAGCGTAGAGCTGACTTTCGAGAAACTGTCGATGCTTGGTCGGAGTCTCTATGAAAAAACGGATGCGACCCAGATGGTGCACGACAAAAAATCGGAACTGCGGTCGGTGATGTGGCAATATATCCCACCAGGCAGTATGCGAGTCATGGAGGGTATCATGGAGGGTCGAGAGCATCTCACGAGCGACGAACACTCACTTTTCATTGGCTCTATCCACTGCGATTTCGAGGATCACTGTATTCATAGGGGATATTTTATAGAAAACCCCCGAAAAAGCCAATTGCATTTTTGCATATTCTTCCTATAGTGCACCTATGCAAAATATAGAAATCACAAGTGCGAATATTCGCATAAATGAAAACTGTCATATCTACGACAGAGGTATTGTCGATCGTGTCGATATCGTCATTGACGAATGAGTACACGTCGAGTATTGTTTCGTGGCTCCTGCTATTCCTGTCACTGCGAAGAATGAAGCAATCCAGGTTCCTGCAGCCACAATCAAAGATAGCAAAAAATACTATCGCCATATCGCCATCGGTATGAACTCAACGCTCATAGGAACTGGTGTGATGATGGACGAGATCGACATCGAGATCATCACTGAGATCGTATGAGACAACGCGACATCTACACTCGATCTCCTCGCTCTCGCAACCGATGAGGCTCGTATCTCTGTCGAATGAGTGGCGAGAGTCGCATCGCCATATCGGCAGGTGTCGACTCGTGTCGATCAGACCAATATCCTCATCGGTACTGGTGCACGAGTTCGA
>JAYVLL010000058.1:0-5230 GCA_043759495.1 Candidatus Altimarinota bacterium | reverse complement strand
GTCGTGATCGAGAGGACTTGTGTCACTCCGCGTTCGAAGAGCGCAGATCCATGCGTGCGGGGAAGTATAGCAGCGTTTGCTCGAACAGGACGGACTTCGTCGGGTTTGCGGCCATCGAGGCGAGTGCGAGTCTCGATGACTGTCTTTCGCATATGCGTCGAGATGACCTTCTTCACGCCGTCGGCGATATCAGCCATTTTGTAGGGAAATCCTTCAGGGATCAGCCCCCCTGTCAAGGGGGGTAGGGGGGTTTGCTCTGAGTTTCCCGAAATAGAACCCCCCTGGCTATCGCCATCCCCCCTTATCAGGGGGGCATCAGTCCACTCTTTCTCGAGCTTCATTTTTGTATTCTCCACCAGATCATGCATCGCATCGTGGAATTCGAGTTTTCCGAGATTGTAGAGAGCGAGTATTTCTGCTTCTGTCACGAGATCTTTCACTTTCTGTATGACTACTGGATCAGTATCGACGATAGTGATCTCTGTGGTTGGAAGGATATAGGATCTCGTATAAAGAGCGAGAAAATCCTTCTGTGCGCTACAGAGATCTCGGATAATCGCATGAGCGTATTCAAATGCTCGTACCATGAGTTCGTTCGATACTTCGTTTCACTGGCTTTCGACCATGGTGATCGCGTCGAGTGTTCCTGCGACGGTGAGGTCGAGATGTGCTGCTTCGATCTGTTCGAAACTCGGATCGTAGATAAAATTCCCCGATTCATCACTCGCAATACGCACTGCTGCGACTGGTCCTTCGAACTCCTTCACGCCCGCGAGCATGATGGAGAGGCTCGCACCGGTGACACCGTACCATCCGAAGTCAGAGAGTCCAGAAGAGGACATGATCGTCGAGATGATCTGTGTGTCTGTACGAGTATTTTTCGGGAACATCGGACGGATCGGACGATCGATCATCCGTGAGTTCAGTATACTCGCTTCGCTCGGGCGACCTTCACGTTTCATGAATCTATTCCCCCCGATTTTCCCATTCGCATAGTACTTCTCCTGGAACTCCACAGTCAGCGGGAAGAAGTCTCCATCTTTCGGATTTCCTATCCCAGTAGTTGTCAGGAGAAAATTCCCAACCTCATCCCGAATCACTACAGAACCTGTAGCAAACAGTGCGAGACGACCAGATTCGAACGTGATATTTTTCCCACCGATAGAGTAGGTTTTCTCGACAACAGCCCTGTCGAGGGCGAGACGATCTTTGAGTCAGACGAGCATAAAATGGTAGTGATGAGTTAAAAATGAAAAATGAAAAGTAGAGTATGGTAATACCGATAACTCGCATGCAATATTCGCTCGTCTCTCCAAAAAAGAAGGAAAGGCACAAGACATAGAATATAGACATAGAAATTGAATGGAACATTTTCCCTATGTCTATGCACTATGACTTCGCACTTTTCATGCTTGTTCGGATGGGCGAGAGGAATAATTGCAAAGGGATTATATGAGGAAAATGATAAATGGCAAAAAATTAAAACCGCTTGATTTTCCAGAAAAATATATAGAATGCCCATGTACTTTTTGCGAGCATAGCTCAATTGGCTAGAGTACCGCCTTGCCATGGCGGCTGTTGTGGGTTCGAGTCCCATTGCTCGCTCCAGTGAAAAATAAAAATCTCCAAGTAATTGGAGATTTTTCTGATATTTCTGGTCCCCCCGACAAGAATCGAACTTGTGTCTAAGCCTTAGGAGTGCCTTGTTCTTCCACTAAACTACGGGGAGATGTGAGCTCATAGCTGGGAGCATAAAGCCGAGAGAATAATCCCAAGGCAATAAGCGAGTGCAAAAGCCGATAGCAGACAGAGTATAGAAAAGGGGAGAAAAAGCAAAAAAATCCTCTTCAGGAAAGAACTATTTCGAAACATTTTTCTCTTCCCGAATGCGCTTCCTCTCCATATTCGCGAGGATCCCCCACTCCATCCAGTATCGTTCGAGAGATTCTGGAGTCTCGTTGTACTCATTTTGCCCGTCGAGGAATGAATAGGTCACCTCCCGAGCCCTGAGGACTTCATGGAGTCTGCGAGTATGTCTGAGAGTTCGATCACTGATCGTCGCTCGGAAGAGTTCATCCATACGAAAAAATGCTCACTCGAATCTCAGGAGATCATTATTTTCCTTTGCTTGTATGGCTCGCCCTGCCTCAGCTCCTATATTTCCGAGCTGATCGATGAGTGATCGTGAGAGCCATGATGTGATATCAAAAGGATTTTTACTACTTTCCATGTATGATATATTTTCAGATAAGTGATCGGATAGTTTTTTGGATATGAGGATCTTCGACACTCCGACTCTTATTTCATCCTGATGGACGCAGATTGATCATCGAATCGAATTCTATGAATTCATCTTTTCAGAAAAGGGATGGATAGAGATTGATTCCCCAGAGATCTAATTGCTCACTGCCACTATCGATCAGGTATTCTTCCTCATCGACATGCATACTGGCACCGATAACGATCGAGCCAGTTGTAATATCGACCACTGCCTTCACGAGTGGATCTCACTCTGGATTCATACAATTTGCGAAAGCGGAGAGTTCTGTTATGGAGATTGAGTTTTTGAGTTCTTTCATGCCATGAAGTATAGTTTTTTTCAGGAATTTTGCAAAATATTTGACGGGGGGGGGGGGGGGATTACACTTATATTATCAGAATAATATCTCCTCAATTTTCCTCATGAAAAAATATATTCTTTTACTGAGTTTTCTGTGGATTCTTTTTTGAATTTCTTTTTGTGTTTCAGCAAATCAGGTGGTTAACTCAGAAAATGCCAGAGAAATAATGGGTATTGTGCAACAATATGTAAACGAGTGAAATGGAAAAGCGATTACTGAACTTATGGCACCCAGCGCCTGAACGGGCATATCTCAGAAAATATTAGATGCAGTTGAGTGAAAACAAATTCATTTTGTTCAAGAATTCTCATCAATCTCAGAATATGGAAGTGGAACATACAAGGTAGTGGGCAAATATAGTGCAAAATGACTGAATTGGGAAGTTTCAGGATTATCGAATTATTATGTCGTAGAAATGGATAACGGGAGAGTATATGTACTTGATACTGATTTTTATCAGTTTATGCCAGATATCATGAATAGCATCATCGAAAGTCCAATTTTCATGTTACTTCCAATTTTCATGCTGAGTTTAGGAATTTTTTGGTTTTGGATGCTCATTGACCTTTCCAAGAGACAGATTGAAGGTAAATGGATATGGTACTGCCTCTTATTCTTTGTGCCCTTCGGTAGCATTATCTATTTCTTTACAGGTCATAAAAAATATCCAAAACTCGAGAAGTATGGGTAGAATGTAACTTCTGAAAAATTATTTCTCCTCTTTCTCTCCCACTTCATATACCGGCTTCATAAACGGGAAATACTGCATTTCACGGATCGACTTGTCCTCGAGAAAGGAGTTATAGGTATACTATTTTTATATCTACAACTCTTCGTTCGGTTTCTGATTCGCTATAGAAAAGGAAAAGTCTTCGATTTTCTATACGAGTTGTGATAGACCTGATTCCATCCTTCTCTGAAGAATATCCAAAAATGATATCAGGGGTTAGGGCTTCTTCTATGGCATCGTATATTCTTTCCGTGATGGCACTTGCACTTTGTCGGTACTGGTTGATGATTATTTCTTCGGCAATTCACAACCCACTGTCTGTATAGAGATTCTCATAATAGAGCTCATATGCATCGATATATTTTCGAATATCAGCTCGGACTTTCGATCAGAGAATGAGATTATACATGTGCGAGCTTTTTCTGATGGAGACGAGTACGAAGTCTCTCAGTTCAGGCTTCTATATAGAGACGAGTCTCTTCACGAGCTTCTGCTATCGAAATGTCTTGATCGTGTGTGTTCATGGAAATAGTATATCTATTTTTTTCGGAAAACAATTATTTCTCCTCTTTCTCTCCCACTTCATATACCGGTTTCATAAACGGGAAATACTGCACTTCACGGATCGACTTGTCCTCGAGAAATGCGAACATACGCTCACCGAATCCGAATCCACAGGTCGGAGGCATACCATGTTCGAGCATCTCGACGAATTCCCAGTCAGGCATCATCGCCTCGGCATCTCACTGTACGAGGAGTGCTTGCTGTGCTGCGAATCGTGCACGCTGATCGAGGGGATCATTCAACTCTGAGAATCCATTTCCGACTTCGCTTCCTGCGATGATCGGCTGGAATCGTTCGACCCGACCAGGGTATTTCGCTGACCGCTTCGCGAGTGGCGAGATGATCTCAGGATGATTTACGAGAAATGCTGGTCCCGTAATCTGCTTCCTCACATATTTCCAGAGCGTATCGGTGAGTCGCTCACGATTTTCTCACTCGTACTTCACACCGAGTTCCTGGAGTTTTGCCCTCATCTCATCGTCCGTCGCAGTGAGGAGATTGACTCCTGTTTTGCTCTCGACGGCTTCGAGATAGTCGATCTTTGGCCATTCTCCTGCGAGGTCGAAACTGTGTCACTTCGCAGAGAATGTCGTACGTCCATAGACTTCTTTCGCTATACTTTGGTATAATTCTTGGACCAGTTGCATGCCGTCTTCGTAGTCAGCGTATGCCCAGTAGAACTCCATATTCGTGAATTCTTGGAGGTGCTCAGGACTTGAGCCTTCATTGCGGTACGCGCGTCCGATTTCGAAGGTCTTCGGAAATCCACCTGCCATGAGCCTCTTCTGCCAGAGTTCCCCGATACAGATACGCATGAAGACATCGACATCATAGTCGTTGTGGTGCGTGGCAAATGGTCGAGCCTCAGCTCCACCAGTCGTATGTTCGAGCGTGGGAGTATCCACCTCGAGGAATCACTTCGATATGAGAAAGTCCCGAGTCGCTTTCCAGAATCGAGACTTCCGTATGAACATCGCACGGAGCTCATCATCCATCGCCATATCGAGATATCTTTTGCGGTAGCGCTCATCATCATTTTCCATACCGTGGAATTTTTCGGGAAGGGGACGGATCGCTTTTGTGAGGAAGGTGAATTCTTTCACAAAGAGTGTGAGTTCTCACTTATGTGTGTAGAAGAGCTCTCACTTCACTCCTATGAAATCTCAGAGGTCGATCAGTTTCTCGGCGAATTTGTAGGCGGAGAGCGTTTCATTTCCTGGTCATCCTGAACTTGATTCAGGATCTCATGAATTATTTGAAGATGCCGAAACAAGTTCGGCATGACTGATTCCATCAACATGTATCGAGCAATTCT
>JAYVLL010000057.1:0-2521 GCA_043759495.1 Candidatus Altimarinota bacterium | reverse complement strand
AATTTTGAGACAAGTATTGATGACCTAAATCTTTCTGCAGAATCTTTGATAACAACATTTGAAGAAAATTTATTTTGGAGTCCCAATGAATTAATTTTCACAAACTGATTAGAATACCTCGAGCAGGTCATTTCAAAAGAAAATGCTGTGGCAAACGGAAAAATAGAAGCCATTAGAATAAAGCATTCAATTGAACAAAAAATGGAACAAATTAGATATAGCAAATCAACCTACTGAATTTATTCAGAAGAAGATGAGAGATGCTTAAATATGATCTTAGAAAATCTAAATAATGCTATTAAGATCTATTCGGAAAGATAATATAATGTTATAATTCAAATAATCACACTATACTCAATATACTTATGTTCTAAGAAATGAAAATAAATAGAGGCTTATACTTAAAAAAAACATATGAGTGATATTTTCAAAGAAGACGGAAATTTAAGAGAGATAATAGAAATGTTACCAATATTAGATTGATGATGCGAGCCTGGAAGTGTGAGAAGCGAATTAGTAAAATCTTGAATAATAGCAAAATCAAGTATAGACTTGGGGAAATCACTGGCTGAATTATCTAATGTGATAAAGGAAGCTAGTAATTCATCCAATAAACTATGAGATAAAATATTTACTTTAAATATTTTATTAGGAATAATATCTTTTATTTGAGTTATTTATACCATATTTGCTTTTTATAAATAGCAGATATCATAGATCCTGCCGAGGTGGCCGAGATCGAGCGGGCGAACACGATCATCGCTCGGATTAGTCAGAGGATCGCCTAGTTTTTTTGTATTTTGTTTGACATCCCACCTCCTTTCAATATACTTGACTATTATTATATATTGATCATATGGAACATACAGAAGAAAATCTTCCACTAGCTGTTGAGAAACACTATAACGGGAAGATTATTGCAAGAGCGAGCTTGGCGAATCCAATAACTCAGTCATACCAATCCCTCGTAATACTGCGATCGAAAACCTCAAAAAAAATAATACTCCTCCTCGAAGAGGTTCCTATAGAGTTTGATACTATATGAGGCAAACAGGCCTGGATCAACGGATTTGGGTTACTAGATAAGACTCCATACATGCTCATAGATGATGGATCTGCCCAAAGCTTATGAATCCATGGATATGACGGCTCTAGGGCAACACTATGATATAGTTCTCCACTTGGCACTCCAGAAACCATCTATAGGATACGGAGGACGAACGTATCATCTGTTGACGGGGATCCTTTTCTTCTAGCAGCTACGTTAGGGAGCATATATGATGTACCGGCGTATTGACCAGAGTAGTGGTACATAGATATCTATTATATATCCGAGATCGAAACTGCGAACACGATCATCGCGAAGTTGAGCAAGAGGATCTGGTATTTTATTGTATTTTGTTTGACATTCTCATTGCAACACATATGCTAACTACTCATACACTATAACTCACTATTATATGGTCGCCATACCTCCTCTCAGACAACCGTACAGTCATCTCGATGTAGAAATGGTAGTGATCGCAGAGCTCGCGAATGGACTCGATGGACTCAAGGATCGAGTCGCAGGTATCGTCAAAGATAGTATAGGCATCAAGCTCCCTGATAGAGTTCGTTCTTGGGTATATCAACTCTGCCTCCCCCATACATCGGGACTAAAACAAAAAGAATTCACAGGAGTGCTCGCTCTCCCGATCGATCTCGCATCACTCTCACCGAGATAGCATTATCGTTAGGAATTGGCTTTTATTTCATAGTTTTTTGCCTATGTTATCCATTACTGAGTCGATACAAGAGGCGGATACCAGGGACTCTCTCGATACTATACGAGCCAGAGTGGGACATATGTCGGTGCGAGAGCGAATAGAGCTCATCGGATATCTCCAGTCTACGGGAGCGAGTGATCTTGCTCGCGAGCTATTCGGGATCGATTCACTCGATATAGCGAGCTCTGTACTGGAACTCCATATTCCTGAGAGAACTCAGATATATGTGGGCAATCAGAGAGATACTGGTGGACTCCGGATGGATACACTCTCCAGACGAGAACTCCAGTTTCTTTTGCAGGGATTCTTCCAACACTCGATCGAGCGAGACTACATCATCGATATGATGTTCTATCAGGATAGAGTAGTCACTCAGACTCATGGAGATATACTGGACTATATGGGCAAAGTAGAGGAGCTATCCAGCCGAGTATGATATACTCAGAAGACGGTACTCAGGATCGTATGATCAGATGATACATCTACGGTGGATACGCCTACAGCTGCGAATGATGATGACTATACTCCACTCGTCGATAGACTCAAGTATGCGGAGCCTGGATATTTTGACTATTTACACGAGACCCAAGTACCTCGTCTGCAATATGTGGAGTCACTATTCTGTGAGGTGATCCGCACTCTAGCGGATGAGCCATGCAATCATATCTGGGCACTCGATCCTGAGCATATGGATATCCATATATCACCGCTCATGCAAGACAAGATAGCACTCATACGCTCGATCTGTGAGTTCC
>JAYVLL010000056.1:0-5523 GCA_043759495.1 Candidatus Altimarinota bacterium | reverse complement strand
TCCCAGAAGGCACCCGGAAGGATATGATCATCTTTTGTAGCCATGACTCATACTCCTTCTATAAGATCTCTCGATAGTCTCGGTGTTTTTAATGCAGTTGATATATGGTAAATTATTTGTCATTGGAGTACATGACTCATAGTAATTCATATGTGATCTTGCCGAAAATGCTCTCATTTTTGTTGTTTTTCGAACTGTTTTCGTTCATTACCTCTCAGCGCATGCTCAGAATTAGCCTGTGTTTTTTTCATTATTATTCTCAATGCACTTGCCACGAGTTTATCAAGTATATGACTGTTCATTGGGACATCTCATTGAGAAAAAAGTTTTTGCCATGTCTCTCTTGTCAATGATCATTGTATATAATTGTGTGAATCTGTATTTCAGGCTATCATATGGTTTCTGGGTAAATATATATAGTATACATACTATATATATAAAAAATATTTAGTCAAAATATTATCTCCCCCACCGGTCAATTTTCACCCGTGCCACCTTCACCGAGATGAGAAGAGTATCATCTATCCTGATCTGATTCAGGAGGTCAGCGGTATACTGGAGGATATCATTGCGTGCATCAGGAGACTCGACGATGCGGAGACGAATGGTCTCGAGCAGGGAAGAGATGATGCCTGTTCTCTGAGGTGATTCGAGAGGAATACGCCGGGAAAAACTCGTCACGATCGGTCATCCTTCCATGCAGTCATAAGCCTCACAGGAGTCAGCATAACCAGCATGTTTCGATCTGGTCGCATGGATGCGACAGCGATTCGATATATCGAGATAGCCACACTTATCTCAGGATCGCTTCACGAGCTTCCCCGTATTTCGATCGAAGATATCATATACTCGACAACAGAGTCCATCACAGCGTTCACACATGGTATCAGCAGACGTGGACATAGATCATAATTGAGAAGATAGAAACACTGCTATGAGAGTCTAGTTCTTCTGTGAGAAAAAATTCAGCAATCCGATGTGGGGAGATGATCGATTAAGCGAGTTGGTAGTTCTCCTCGAGGGCTCGAATACGGTTATCGAGTGATGGATGTGTAGACCAGAATGAGTCCTGTTCTGTGATCATAAATGCTGTCAGATTACCATCAGGATGCTGAGTTGGTGTGATATTTTTCATCTTTTGGAGTCGCTTGAGTCCTGCTACCATACTGGAACGAGATGTATATTGTGCACCACCGAGATCAGCACGATACTCTCGCATACGTGAGAACCACATGACTACAAGTGAGGCGAGCGCTCCGAATACGAGCTGGAATCCTAGGGATATACCCATATAGGCGAGATTACCGATTGTCTCATTGTCCTTTGCTATTGCCCCGGCTACGAGCCTCGCTGCAATATGTGAGAAGAATACGACGAATGTATTCATCACTCATTGGAGAAGTGTCAATGTCACCATATCACCATTCAGAATATGAGCCATCTCATGTCAGACAACGCCTTCGACTTCGTTTTTTTGCATCTGAGTGAGGAGTCCAGTCGAGACAGCAACCAGAGATTTATTTTTAGTAGCACCGGTGGCAAAAGCATTTGGCTCAGCAGACTCATAGTATCCGACTTCTGGCATAGTGATCTGATTCATCTGAGCTATCCGCTCGACCGTAGACCAGACGGTCTGAAGCTGAGGATCTCGACTGGCAGTCTGAGCATCGAGGAGCACGATACTATAGGCTCGCTTGGCACTCCATCGAGAGATCAGGAGCGAGATGATCGCGCCACCGAAGCCAAGAACGAGTGCATAGATCAGAAGACGAAGCATCCCGCCATTCGCGGAGAGAATACCTGGGAAGAAATAATTAACTACCGTCATCATAATAGAGAGGAGTGCGAGCACTGCCATATTGGTGAGGAGAAAAAAGAAAATACGTTTGAAAAACTGCATATATGTAAAATTTAATATTTTTATTATAGTCATGATTTGAAAAAATCAATAAATTTTTAAAATACTTGATATCAGAGAAATAAATATATAATGGGTTTTGTATTACTTTTCTAACTTTTCATAGTATGTTCGGAAAATCCAAAAAAGAGCTCCCTCAGAAGGCGAGTATCGGTGTGAAGATGCACGGATCTGTTACTGTCGGAACAAAGTGACAGATCGTCATACCGAAAGATGTTCGCGATATGCTCGAGATAACTGAGTGAGATACTCTCATGACGATGACCAAATATGGGAAATTCGTCGGATTTATCAAGGCAGAAGACATGGAAGAATTCATCGACCTTCTCAAAACAGAGTGTAACATATAATAATCCCAACTCACTCTATTTTTTCTGTAGAAACAGTTGTATCTTATTTCATACCCTAGCTATATCTCATGCGAAAACTCTCCATACTTATCATACTGGTTCTTTCTTCTGTCCTTCTTTTCATTTCGTGCTCGAAGAGTAAGTCACCTATCGATGTGAATACTGCATCAGGGTCTTCTGGCGTGACGCGAACACCATTTCTCATATCCACGATACGAGTAGGAGATACACTTGAGACCGTCGAAATAGAGAAAACAGCCCGTATCACTGCGAGTTCGAACCTGACGCTCACGAGTCAGTGAGCCTGAGAGATCGGAAAAATCCTCGTGAAAGAGTGACAGAAGATCAAGGCATGAACAACCGTCGCAGTACTGAAAGACACGGTGAATAATTTTGACCTCAGACTGGCCCAGGCTGAGAATGCTCTAACGACGCAGGATGCCACGATAGAGACGACGCGAATCAATCTCGATCAAGGAATCGAAAATAGTCGAATCGGACTCGAACGCGCAGAACAAGCATATAAGACTCTGATGGATAAAAATGCAATCAGCTATGATACAGTCGTCAATACCAATGGAAAAACTCTGGATGTCTATAATCAGAACTATAGAACCTATATTACCGATACCGATCGCCTCATCACACAGCTTCTCTTCGAATCGGACAAGATCCTCGGGATCACCTCAGCAAATGAATATGTCAACGATGGTTGGGAGTCATACCTCTGAATACGAAATGGCACGAGTTATGCCGATGCAAAAAATGCATGGAATAGACTCTATTCGGTTCGTGGGACGATACGAGCAAAACTCGAGAAAAATCCCAATCTCACATCAGAAACGCTCCCGAATGATCTAGAACTCGTCGGAAGTGGCTATGCAGAACTCCAGAGATTTAGTGATGCGATGATATTTATGATACAGAATAATCTTGTCTGAGCCGGACTCAGTCAGGATCTCCAGAATGGCTGGGTCATAGCGTGGAATGGATACAAATCTCAGACACAGTGAGCGGAGGCAGGATATAATGCATGGAAATCTCAGACGATTACATTCTTCAAATCCTATAAAAATACTGAGCTCGCGAATAAACTCGCTTTCGATAGTACCATGAGGCCACTCACCACTGAAGAACTCTCGATCATCGATGGCTCAGTCGATCTACGCGTGACCTATGAAACAGCTCGTATCGAGCTTATGGATCGCATCACGAATACCAAGCTCTCACTCGAACAGGCGAAGCTCGCCTACGATAATGCTCGGAGCTTACGCTCTGCGACACTCAATCAGCTCGACGCCAGTCGAAAAAGCTCTCAGATCATGCTCGATCAGGCGAGACGTGACTATGGAAAACTCTCAGTATCGGCTCCAGTCGATGGAACAGTGACTCGAGTGATCGCCAATATCGGACAATCGATCTCTATAGGAACACCGATCATAGAATTCTCAGGAAAACAGCCACAGATAGTCGTCGATATCGATACGACCGTTGCCAATTCTCTCGCGATAGGTGATCTCGTATCCGTATATGTCGATAGTACCACCCTGACTGGAAGCATCTCTGCAGTTTCGCATATCTCGAATGCCAATCTCCTCTCGACCATACGTATAAATATCGCAGGAGGTGAGAAGTATATCGGAAAGAGTGTCACGCTACAATTTCGATCGATCGCAAATACAGCCGGAACGATACTCCTCCCAGTAAATGCTGTCAAAATCGTATCTGAAGAAGAGTGAGAAGTATCTCTGTATACTGGATCTGGAACGATCGAAAAAATGACCGTGCGACTCGGAAGAGTCGGTGATACCAGTATCGAAGTACTCTGATCATTCTCGAAAAAGAGTCTGATCATCATCTCAGATGTGAGTAACTACGATGCATCGAAAAATACCCTCATCCTCGAATAAAATATACACCTATGAATAATCGTCTCACCGAACTCAGTGAAAAAAATACGTCTGGCTTTCTCGGATTCTGGGTACGCCAGTACCGTATATCATACCTCGTCGTTATAACCCTCATCATCATGGGGGCCATAGCAGTGATGAATATCCCGAAAGAATCGAGCCCATCTGTGAAGCTCGGAATCATCTCGATCACGACGATCTATCCATGAACGAGCCCTGTAGATATCGACTCTCTCGTGACGGACAAGCTCTATAAGTCGATCAAGGATCTGAAGTGAATCGATACAATCACATCGAATTCTTCACTCGGAGTATCCAGTATAGCCGTCAATCTCAGAACTGATGCAGATACGAAGGAGCTCCTCAATGATATCCGAAATAAAGTCAACCAGACACAACTCCCGAGTGATGCAAAAACTCCTATCATCACCGAGATCGAGACAGATACCAATCGTACCTTCTCTGTATTTCTCTATGCGAAGACACTAGATGTGAGCAAGTCGCTCCTCTTTGCTCGTGCGATCGATCTCCAGAAACGTATCGAAGAAACGCCTGGAGTGAATAAGGTTAATCTCTCAGCTGGATGAGGACAGCGTCCGATCGATGTTGGATGAGGCAATGACTCGACCTATGACGTGAAGATCACCCTCGAGAGTGATAAGCTCGCGAATCTCTGACTCTCACTCGGGACTATCGCGAGTATCATCCAGTCGAATAATCGAGATCAACCGATAGGCAACTACTCCGTCGGCACGAAGAAATATGACTTCCGTATCGAAGGGAAAAATCGTCGAAGTTTTGATTTTCTCGAGACACCGATTCCATTGCAAAAATGAGGAAGTATCCTCCTCGGAGATATCGCTACGATCGAGCGTGAGTATAAGAGTGATGCCAAGAATTTTCTCGTACTCTGAGGTGTACGACGCTCGGAAGGGAATGCCTTCGAGTATGTCGGTCTCACCATCAATAAGGCCGATACTGCGAGCATCTTCAGTGCGAGCAATAATGCCAAGAAGGTCATAGAAGACACGTTTCAACGATCAGAATATACATGATATGACTATATGTATAGTACGGATCTCGCAGATACGATCCGAGATGACTATGCTGAGCTCATGAAGGAGGCGATCATCACACTGGTACTCGTATTTATCGCGATGTATATATTCGTCGGGTTCCGCGATTCTGTCTTTGCCTCGATCACGCTTCCACTGGCATTTCTCGCGACCTTTATCCTCCTGAATTCTGGAGGATATACGATGAACTTTCTCACAAACTTCTCATTGATTCTGTCATTTGGTATCGCGGTCGATACGATCATCGTGATCGTCCAGTGAGCCAGTGC
>JAYVLL010000055.1:0-3533 GCA_043759495.1 Candidatus Altimarinota bacterium | reverse complement strand
GGTGGAGGTGAGACGAGGGCGCGGTTCGAGTAGGAGAGGATGACTCCTGGAGTGAGGTTCTCATAGGCGGTCGATCCACGGACATAGAGTCGAGCATCGAAGAGTGGTTTCGCATCTCCATAGAGGCTCCCATCGATCTTCAGGATACGCTGTGTCACTCCATCAGCGATGGATCGGAATCTTCCTCCGATACCGCCATCAGGGATCGTGACATAGACTCCGGCCATATTCGTCACTCCGAACTCCGCTGCGACCGTAGTCCCAGGATATATCAGGATATTGCCACCCTTCACGATAAATGCCCAGCTCGATGACGAGTCATTCGAAGGATAGATGAGATTACATCGGATAATAAGATCACCTCCCTCGACGATGACCGTACGGACACCAGTAAGTTCGAGAGTATTATTTGGACCACATGATTCGATCGTGAGATTCCCACCATTCACCGAGAGGATATTTCGATTCCCATTCACGGCGAGTGTCTCGAGTCCTGTAAGTGTCGATACTGAGAGTGATCATCTCCCTCGAGGATTGGTCTCGACGGCTACCGGAGCGATAGGATCTGTCGAAGATATGTTCGTATTCGCTGTGGTGGTCGTATTGCCACGGATACCGACGAGAAATGCATCGACGAGATTCGAGACTCGCGTGTATCGCTCGATACCTCGATTCACCGTCCCAGCACTGCCTCCGACGAGTGATCCTGATACCTTCACATCGAACCATACGAGTGGGATATAGTGCGCGATATCACTTCTCGAACCATTCGAAAGGGTCATCGTTCATGTTTGACTCTTCGATCTTCAGGTGAATGCACTTGCGAGAGTGATCGAGTTCCCTCTCTGATCGAGATATCGAGTTGCTCACTTGAAGAGGGTGATATTATTGCTAGAGTTGGCGACTTTATTCACGTAGGTCAGTGGAGGTATACAATCGACTCCGTCAGGGATCTGGTATTGCCCGAGCCCCATGATGATATAATTCGTACCACATATCGGTTCTCTACCATGCGTATATCCATCCTTATTCGCTCAGGTACCGAACTGTGTTCTGATCTCATTTGAGTTCAAACCATTCCCATCAGAAGAAAGAAATATTTCTTTATCTGCTCGGATAATCATCGGCATCTGGAGATTCGTCTTGAGACCAAATCCTACTGTATCTGCGACGGTGAAGAGTGGAGTTCCCTCTCCGACGACCATCCGATTCTCCCTGAAAGGGAGTTGACTCACCCACGAGGACCCGAGTCGAACATTTGTGAGTTTTGGGATCGTGATCCACATATCTGAGAGTGGATTCGCTCATGGATAGGTCGTGATCGCATTGACTTTACAGTTCGCACTACAAGAAGAGGTGGCATTATTCCCTCACCGTATATCACACTCCTCATCATCGATTGTCCCGATACGTCCATCAGCTCCTGCGGGTTGGATGACTCCATCACCACAAAATCCAGATGAACCACCCCCTCATCATCCGCCACCTCCCCCACAGAAAAGTGTCTGCTTATTACATAGATCGAATCCTATTGCATCAGCATCATAACACTTACCGACACCGACATCGAGTTCACAGGAGACGCGAGAATTATATCCTGCACAGGTTCCATTCGGGACGCCATTGACACATTTTTTTCCATAGTATGCGACTCCTCATCCACCACCTCATCCTCCCGTCGTCGACAGAGTACTCACACAGGCACCGATCGATGATCCTGAGAATATCGTCCCTGACTGTGTCTTATCCTGGATACGACAGGTCGTCGTCAGTGCTGTACTGCTCGTTCCTGGGAGATTACAGATACGGCTCGCAGAACCAGTCCATCCGATACTATTTCCACCACAGATGATGTCATACTCGAGATTGGTCACAGGTCCCGGATAACCGATCGCACTACAGCTATAGGTGATCGGGGTATTCGGAGAATTGGGATTGGTCGATGGGTTCGCCGTGAGCGAGCCACAAGTCGGATTCAGCACAACTTTCACATTCGCAGGATCGGTATTATTTTTTGGATTCGAGTCTCATGGATTGCGGACGGTAGCGATATTCGAATAGATACCTGATGGGATCGCGGCATGGGATCGCGCGAAGACCGTGATCGTCGGAAATACGGCACCGACAGCGAGATTCTCTGTCCGAGTACATGACCATGATCGATTCCCGTTCGCGCCACTCGTACACGTCCAGCCACCCTGATTCGCGACGGAACCACTGATCGTGATCCCTGATGGGAGTGTATCCTCGACGGTCGTGGTTCCAGTCGCTATGACGGTACCGAGATTTCGGATATCGTAGGTATAGACGAGTGGGGCTGCTGCTCAGATGATGAGGATATTTTGCTCACCGTTTCATTCGAAGGTCGTATTGCGATCACGGAGACTCCCATCTATGAGATTATTTCCGACTTTTTTCACGATCGTGAGGTCGAACGTTCCTGGTGGAGAGACGACGACATTGGCTGGATTACAGTTATTTTTCTTATACTGACCGAGATCTGGATTATAGGGAGCTCACTCATCAGGATCGTATGGATTCGAGAGGCAGGCGACATTTTTCAGTGTCCCGACTGGAGCGGTTGCCTCGAGCTTCGCGACGAGGGTGATCAGTGGATAGTTCTGCCCTGCAGGAAGGACATCATCACGATAACACTCGAATCCTCAAGCGATATTCGCACAGGTCCATCCACTCTGACTCGCTGTAATGGTCAGTGGTGTGATCCCGACAGGAAAGTCTCTATCCCGCACTGTTGTCCTCCCACTCGATGCGAGCACTCAGTAGTTATGGACGAGAAATGTATAATTCACCGATCCATCAGCATTGGCACGAGCGGACTCATCATCTCCATTCACGAACTTCGTGAGTCCGAGATCGAATCCTGTAGGACTCGGAGGATTCACCGTCGCAGGATCACTATTGCGGATATCCTCATTACAGACGAGGGAAGGATTCTCTCCATTGGCTCCTGCGAGGGCAGGATCTGGGATCGATCCATCCGTACGACAACGCTTTCCGATGACCTCATAAGGATTCGAGACATAGGCGACATTCACATAGGCAGATGCACGATAGACGATATTCGTCACTCTCGCTGGAACGGTGATCGTATTGTAGACTTGCTTCGAGCTCACAGAACCCGTCGTCGTACAGGTAAAGTCACGGTCGCTCGCTCTCGTACAGATCCATCCATTGCCTGAAGGAACGAGACCGGGCTGGAGGGTGACGGGTACAGGGAGGATATCACGGACGGTCGTCGTACCGGTCGATGATCCTGTTCCATTATTGGTGACGATGATGTTGTAGTTATAGTCTTCGCTGGATGCTATCGTGGCAAATACGTCATCTCACTTCACGTATTTCTTCACTGAGAGATCGAATTGTCCGACCACCTGGATACAGGCAGGATCGAGCTGAGCTCCTGGTGTGACTGAGCTACAGGGTGTGGGTGGCGGTGGAGGTGGGAGATCATCGATACAGACGGGAGGGTTCGTCGGATCGTTCGAAGCACAGACATAGGCAACATTATGGAG
>JAYVLL010000054.1:0-7963 GCA_043759495.1 Candidatus Altimarinota bacterium | reverse complement strand
GTATCGACGAGTCCAGCAGCCTTTACTGCAGCGACGACAGTTGTGACATTCTTCGCTCGAACTGCATTATCGACGATATCTTGTGATCGTACCATCATATTTCCTCCGACCATGACCGCATCGCTTTTGAGTGAGAGGAGAAATGCTTTTATTTTGGTATTTTGCATAACGGTACCACGATAGTTCATGACACCAGCGAGTTTCGCGAGCTTCATACGATCAGCCTTCCAATTGTATCCATAGTGTTTCGCAACTTCAGAAACGGATTTTTTTGAATAATCCATCTTGAGCATACCATTTGTTTTTACCATGGAGTCTGACTTCATCATCATTGATGTATTCATCATATCGCTCTGCATAGAGCCATCTACCTTCATAGAGGTATCAGAAGATGACATGGCGAATGAATTCATTCCTGAGGTAAGGATGACTGCTGAGACAGCTACAAGAGAAGAAAAAGTTTTCATAAGAGAAAAAATTAAGAATAGGGTGTGCAATGCACAAGATAAATATAGTTTCTTGAGATTAAGTATAGATTAATACGAAAATATTTTTTCTATTTCACCTTTCTTCATCTATTGTTAATATGAGAGGACTATACTCCTCCATATGCATATACTCATCATCGATGATAACATCACTATCACGGAAAATATCTCTGAATATCTCCAAAATAAATGATATGAAGCCAGTATCGCTCACAATGGAGAAAAGGCATTCGATATGATTATTCATGGGAATTATGATTTCCTGATCGTCGATCGTATGATGCCTGCGATCGATGGACTTTCTCTTATTCGTATGCTTCAGGCCCGAAGTATCTCCATACCATTTCTTTTTCTCACAGCTCTCTCGAAGCAAACGGATAAGATCGAATGACTCTCCCTCGGGGCCGATGATTACCTCGTGAAGCCATTTGACCTCGAAGAACTCATCCTCCGAATCGAGAATATTACGAGGAGGAATAGAAAAGTACTCACACCTTCGAATATCGTCATTCTCGGTACTCTCGAAATAGATACAGAAGCGCAACTCGTAAAAAAAGAAGGAGTTCGAGTTGATCTCTCCCCGAAAGAGTATCAGATTCTCTCCGTGCTACTCAAATACCGAGGAAAGATACAGACTCGTGATTCACTCTATGAGGAGATTTGGTGAGATTATGAGGTGCCTGAGCAGATCCTCGATACGATAAATGTCCATATTGCCCATCTTCGAAAAAAACTCTCTCCTGACATAATTCGTACCGTCAAACTCGTTGGGTATATCATTGACTAAATTTCTATGTCTCTCACTACTCGTACTAAGATCACCGCACTTTTTGCCTCTATAGTCAGTATACTGATCATACTCTTGAATCTCATGATTTTCGAAGGTTCCAATAAGGAATGGCAAACAAAGAAAACTGAGTATATCAAGGAATCTATGACTTCGATGCTCTCTCTCGAAGATGCAAAAAAAATGTTTGTCGATCTCCAGGTAGAAGATGGAAGTGGAAGTATCATCTATGAGCAATGATTGTTTACGCATGATGAGATGGAGCATAAGGGAATCGGGTCATGGATATTCCCAGATCCGTACATAACCCGTGCGATGGGGCGATATTATTACTGGTGAATAGAAACTCAGGCAGATGGATACGTGTACAAGACCATCGATGATGTGACAGATATTATCCTCACTCGTGATATGGTAATAGAGCGTGCCATATGGCTCTCGATTCTTGGATTTCTCTTGTTGATTATCGTCGGTTATACATTCTCAGGATATGTTCTCCGTCCTATACAAGATATGAACACTGCAACTCGAAAGTTTTCGCTCTCAGAAAAATGAGATATTCCTCATGTGGGAATCTATGGAAATATCAAAGATGAAGTCGTCATCCTTGCTCAGAGCCTCGAAGCACTCTTCTCTCGGGTAAATAAAGAAGCAGAACGACTGGAGCAATTCTCTGATGATATCGCACATGAGATAAAAAATAAGCTCTTCGAGGTCATGAGCTTTCTCGATCTCTCTCTCCATGCGAAGAATCCGTCAGAATCAATAATAAAGGCCAAAAATACACTCAAGCAACTTTCAAATGTCGTCGATGCACTCTTATTTTTCGCGAGAAATGATACACAAACTCCAGAGAATATAGATATATTGTCCTTTCTCAAGACTTCGCTTATACGCTTTGATAGTCGGATATCATTCATCGAAGAATCGAAGTTAACTCTCCCGATCTATCCAGAACTTTTCCTGACCGCTGTAGAAAATATTATAACAAATGCTATGAAATTCACTCCTCAGGATGGGGAGATCATAGTGAAGACTACACAAAAAGGGATAGCTATATCGGATACTGGTATAGGGATTGCAAATGCTCATATCCCTCATATATTCGATCGACTGTATAAGGTAGATAAAGCCCGTACAGATAAGTCATGACAGTGACTCGGGCTCTCTATATCGAAGAAGATCATCGAAGAGCTCCATCACTTGAAACTCTCTGTGACGAGTGAGAAGGGAAATGGAACGACTTTTTTTATCGAGATCCCTGAGGCTACACTGAACACAGATTATCTGTAATCATCTTAATCTTCCCATAATCTATAGGGATTATGCTATCTGAGTCGTATTACTTCTTCATTTTATTCTTATGCGATATTCACTCTCCTTTCTCATCTTCCTCCTCCTCGCCTCTCTTCTCTGGTGGAAGTGGCCACATATTCGCGCGTCGATCACCCAGGCACCGATCACGAATTATGAGATTTCTCATTCAGGAACAAATACTTATAAGAAGGCCTACTTCGCCGCAGGATGCTTCTGGTGTGCCGAGTCAGGGTTCGAGAAGTATCCATGAGTGGTCGACGCCATCAGTGGATATGCGGGCGGGGAAGAGATCAATCCTACCTATGAGCAAGTCGGACGCCAAGAGACATGACATCGGGAAGCGGTCGAGGTGGTATATGATCCGAATATCCTCGACTATGCCGACCTCGTTGAGATATTTTGGCGGACGGCGAACCCAGTAGATGATGGTGGGCAGTATGTCGATCGGGGATTTCAGTATACTTCGGCGATCTGGTACCAGAATCCTGATGAGCAGAAGATTGCTCTCGCCTCGAGGCTCGCTCTGGAGCAATCAGGAAGATTCTGATCAGGAAAAATCGTGACCCCGATACTCCCGTTCACGACGTTCTATCCTGCGGAGGACTACCATCAGAACTATTACAAGGTGAACTCACTCCATTATCAGATATACACCAATGGTTCGGGACGTCCAGAATATCAAGAGAAAATCTGGTGAGTCGACTATCACTACATCACAAAGAGAGAAAAAATGACAGACGTGAATATCCAATGACAGATAGAATATACAAAAAGACTGACAGAATATATGACAAAACTCCCTTCCAAAGAGGAGCTGAAGGCTCGATTGACTCCACTTCAGTATTCTGTCACTCAGGAAGGCGCTACGGAGAAGCCTTTCGAGAATGAATACAATGATAATAAACGAGTAGGGATCTATGTCGATATCGTCAGCGGAATACCACTGTACTCTTCTCTCGATAAGTATGACTCTGGTACTGGCTGGCCGAGTTTCACTCGACCGATCTCGGAAAATAATATCTCTCTCCATGAGGATAATGGACTCTTCTCGACTCGTACCGAGGTGCGCGGTGCTCTCTCGGATGCCCATATCGGTCATGTCTTCGACGATGGTCCAGCAGATAGGGGAGGGAAGCGCTACTGTATGAACTCAGCAGCACTCAGGTTTATCCCTCTGGAAGATCTCGAAAAAGACGGATATGGGGAATGGAAAGGATTATTTGAGGGAAAGTAATACCAATTTTGTCCCTGTTCTTAATTTTTGTCATTCCGTAGGAATCCCTCTCAAAATCATCTTACAATGTCAGAATACCATTTTTTCACATACATCATGGCGAGTGAATCAGGGACACTCTATATCGGGATGACGAATAATCTTATCCGAAGAGTGAGTGAACATAGAGATTGAAAAATCGAATGATTCTCAAAAAAATACAAATGTCATAAGCTCGTTTATTTTGAACAAACAAAATATGTATATAATACTATCGGACGAGAAAAAGAATTGAAAGACTGGAACAGGGTAAAGAAAGAAGAGCTTATAAAAGAATGAAATCCTGAATGGAAAGACCTCTATTCAACTTTGGTCTCATAAGTAGAAGGAAAAGGGATTCCTCCGCTACGCTCGGAATGACAAAAATAACAAGATCCTAAAAAATTTCTTATAATTACACATATCTTCTATGAAAAAACTCATCGCCATTATCACATCGAGTGTCGCTTTTGCCTCACTCTGTTGCCTCTCATCCGTCGTCATCGTCGCACTTGGACTCTGATCTGTCAGTTTTGCAGCCTCACTCGCAGATACATTCTATGGCGGGTATAAGTGGTATTTCCGTGCCTTCGGACTCCTTTGTCTCATCGTCGGATTGATCTGGTATTTTCGCTCAGAGGGTATCTGTACGCTCGATCGAGTGAAGCGAGAGCGAAAAAAAATCATCAATACGATCCTCATCGCACTTTTCACAGGAGTTGCTGGATATCTCTTTTTTCTCTACGTGGTCGTCCACTACATCGGTGTCTGGCAGGGGATATGGGGATAAAAAGGACCCACCGTCCGCGCGTGGCGGAGGTGGGAAAAAGGGGGAACCTCGGAAGATTTACCGAGAACCGTGAACGTGCTCAATGGCATGTACCCGGAGGTACTCCTCGGCACCAGCTCGCATGAACCACTTTCCGAAGAACAGCAGTGTCAAAAAGCTCGCGCACCAGGCGCTGTTTTGGGTGATTTTCACGCCCATGATGTCCAGGGCACAGCCCAGGAAGATCACACTGCCGATTCCACACAGGGTGGAAGTCCAGTGGCTATCCCCCTTGCAAGATGGATAGATCGCGACGATCGCGAAAAGCCCTGCAAGAATAAGGGAGGTAATGCTCACAAGTTGGTTGTCCAAGGTATTTCTCCAGAAATTCCCCATCCAGCACATTCGCTGGCGGGAATACCACGAGGGGTGGCACCCTGCCAGTCAGTTTGACCAGACAAATCGATTTTACTTCTTCTTCTTCTTCTTCTTCTTCTTGTCAAATCCTGAGAAAGAAATACTCTTTATCCTAAGAGGCTGTTTACTATTTTAAAAAATAGTCATTTCGAATCCCTGAAGTGAAATGAAAGGGTGAGAAATCTTCAGTTTAATGTACCGTTCGGAACATTCATTGGAAGATTTCTCTCTCATCCGCCGTGGCGGATTCGCTCGAAATGACAGATTAAAGAATGGTAACAATACCGAAGCAGATTCCTCCGCGTTGCTGCGGAATGACAAAATGGTCTTGATTCACTAAGATCACTCTGTCTATTATTAATCATTTTTTCTATGCAAAAATACAATCCCCTCACATCAGAAGAAGCTCGTGTCATTATCGGAAAGGGTACTGAGATGCCATTCGTCTGAGAGTATACTGATACTACTGAGGATGGAATCTACTCTTGCCGTCAGTGTGGTGTCGACCTCTACAGAAGTGAGTATAAGTTCCACTCTGGCTGTGGATGGCCATCATTCGATACTGCTATCGAGGGCCGAGTTCGCGAAACCGTCGATGCTGACGGCAGACGGACGGAGATCACCTGTGCGAATTGCGACTGACATCTCGGTCATGTATTTCATGGGGAGAGATTTACTCCTGCCAATACTCGTCACTGCGTGAACTCTCTCTCGATGAAGTTCAGGAAAGAACCTGAAAAAGAGGAATAATCCCACTATATTCTTCCCCTTGAATTCATGTATAAAAGTATGTCATTTCGAGCGGAGCAGAGCGAAAAGAGAAATCTTCGATATAATGTTTCTCTAAAAAGGTACCTATAAAGAAGATTCACCCATTCGGGTATACTGACTATCTCACCCTTTCATTTCACTTCAGGGATTCGAAATGACATACCTCTCAGGACCTATTTCATAATATTTTTACCTATGTCAAACATATCACGTGCCTATTTCTGAGGTGGATGTTTCTGGTGTGTCGAGGCGGTATTCGGGAGACTCGAGTGAGTCAGAGAGGTCCACTCAGGCTATATGGGCGGAACGACTGAGAATCCCACCTATGATCAGGTTTCTACGGGAAGAGGGTGACATATCGAAGTGATCGAGGTATTCTATGATAGAGATATCATCTCATATGAGACACTTCTTGCTGTATTTTTCGCGACACATGATCCGACGAGTATGGATCGCCAGGGGGCAGATGCGGGGATACAGTATCGAAGTGTGATATTCGGATCCGATGATGACCTGAGGATAGCGAAAGACTCTATCGAAAAGCTCAATGCAGATAGCACTTTCTCTTCAACTATCGTCACAGAGCTTCGGTGACTTTGCCCATTTTCTCTCGCTGAGGAGTACCATCAGAACTACTACAATGATAATTCTGATAAGCCCTACTGTGCCTATGTTATCGATCCGAAGATCGCGAAGCTGAGGGAGAAATTTTCGAAATACCTGAAGAAAGAGGTGAAATAAAATTTCTCTTTGTTTCTGAGACTCATGATTCAACTCAAGCGGATAGAATAGGAAAATAGTTACAATTTGATTGTATGAATTAGATATTTGAGAAAAAGAGCAAGAGCAAATAATTGCCTAGGATACCCAAAGATACGACGGTATTTTCTCACTATGATAACTCTTCAAGGATTTCTCCTCGTATGATTACTCGCATATCATCCCCTTGCAGGAATTCTCATATTTCTCCTTCCTATGGTCACTGGACTCTTCCTAGCTGTCTATACGACGTATGATCATCATACCGGTCTCGAGAGTGAGAGTCACTATGAGTCATCATACAACATCACTTCTCCCTTGTACAATATGATCACCGGGAATCTGGGTTATCATACAGCACACCATATGAAGGGAAGCCTCCACTGGTCTAAACTCCCTGAATTCCATAGAGAAATAGCTGAGAAGATCGATCAGAAATATTATAAAACCTATAATCCTTTTCGACATCAGATGATATGGGATAAGTAGAAGCGAAGTTTTTACTCACGTACGGCCCTTATATGAACACTTCGTACATCGTTTAGAGAAAATTTCTTGTTTCACCAAGGTATTTCTCTATACTTTCTCTTATGAAAAATCTCCTCTTTGCCATCCTTCCTCTATTTCTCCTCATGAGCTGCTCATCATCTGAAGTACCAGTATCGACTGATTCCACTCAGTCGTGAAAAATCATCGTCGCACTCGGAGACTCGCTCACAGCAGGCTACGGTCTCCCTGTGTCAGTCTCCTACCCGAGTCAGCTCGAAAGAAGACTCACAGGAAAATCGTACAATTATCGAATCGTAAATGCGTGAATATCTGGTGATACGTCTGCATGACTCCTCTCGCGACTCGACTGGGTTCTCGATGGACAACCTTCCTCCCTTATCATTCTCTGTATCGGTGCGAATGACGCCTTCCAGTGAAAGGATACGTCAGAAATCGAGCAAAATATCCGAAATATCATAGAAAAAATCCAATCAAAGAAAATCCCGATCCTCTTCGCGGGGATGCGTGCGCCACTCAATCTCTGAGGAGAGTATGGGAAGAAATATGAAGCGATATTTCCGAAGCTCGCGAAAGAGTATGATCTCGTATTTATGCCATTTCTCCTCCAAGGAGTATCGCTAAAGGCTGAGCTAAATCAGGATGATCGCATCCATCCAACAGCATCAGGATATACCATCGTCGTCGATAATCTCTTAGAAATACTCGAAGATGAGAAATTGATCAAAAAATAAAACACGATATCCGATTATTGATTCTCTTCGAGGCTTATCCGTCCTCGGTATGGTGATTTTCCATGCGAACTATCTCCTGGAAAATGTGTTCTCGAGAGATATCATCCCACTCTGAGATCTGTTCTGGAAGGTGCTCGGATATAGTGTCGCAGTCACATTCAT
>JAYVLL010000053.1:0-5366 GCA_043759495.1 Candidatus Altimarinota bacterium | reverse complement strand
AAAAAATACTTGACAAGAGCTACTGGAAAGATAAAATCAAGTGGAAATATTGAAAAATCCTGAGGATTTTGCAAATAGAGTGGAATTGTGATAGCGTAGGAGAGTAAATCTATATTTTAATTCTATCCATATGTTTACTCGAAATATCAAAAACCTAATACAGCTCGGGAAGAGTGGGGTGAGGTGGGAAGCTCCCACAAAAGATTCAGATATTGTCACTGGAGCAGAATTATCCACTCTTCGAGACCTGTGGAATAAGACAGACCGAAAAGCATTTGATGAAGCACTTAAGAAGATCACAATTAATAATGAAAAGAAAAAAATAGATCTTTTCTCCATGATTGATAGTCAGATTTATACGGTTACTCAAGAAGGAGACAATAAGGAATTAAGTAAGCTTCTAGATTTTAAGAAGTCAGTAGAAGAAGTGTATACAAAATTGAAGTGAGAGTATGAATATGAAAAAACAAAGACTACAACTACTGCTATGAACAGTAGAGCCTGACTGAGGGAATCTGTGGAGTCTTCAGATAATAATGATCGTCAGGCAGAAGCGCTTATTATCTCACTCAGGAAACTTTGAGACAAAAATCCGTGAGCAAAGGCTTTGCTCGAAAGACTGATAACAAAAAATAATGGTGATGCGTACATCAAACTCAGTACTCTCAATATAGGAGGAATGCTTGAATGGATGGCATGATGAATGAGAATGAAAAATGGTATTACCCCCATTGGTTACAGATCCAATGGATTGGATATTGGAGAAACTGTATCACTTCGGAAATTAGCCGATTCATTCTCAACTGACAAGGAGAAAGTAGAAGCAGTTGCTAAGACGATACGTTCATTCTATGATGCAGGTCAGACAACTGAAGATTATCTGATGGCACTCAATAAGAATCAAGATGAGGAGTACGATAAGACTAAATTTGTAGCGTATCTCTCAGAATATCGAGAAGGGGCTACCTATGATGTCAAGTTCGATAAGGAAGGAAAGGGAAAACTCGAGACCAAAGATCGCTCATACATGACACTCTATATCCCTGGAGAGCTTCAGTGATATCTTTGAGGAATGACTCCTGAAATTCTTGCACAAAGAGTTACAGAACTTATAAAAATTGGATGAGGATCGGTGACAGGTGCAAAAGCTGAAGATCTTCAGAAAGAAATGTATGCAAAACCTGAACTTCGCGCTGCGTATATCAAGGGACTGAACTATGTAGCCCTCTCCAATGATCGAGCAGGATTCTTCAAGACAGGAAAAATCGAGGCAGGAATCAATGGAACAAAAGTGGATGGCATAGTTGAGAGCCTTTTGAAAGATGAACAACAAAATGCTATTAAGGATTGAGTAGCGAAGAGTGTTGATGAATATTCTCAGAAACTCAAGACTGATACATCCCTCAATACTACACAAAGGGAAAACATCACAAAAAAAATGAACGACTTTGCCACGAAGCTCAGCGATCCTGAGAAACTTAAGACATTCTCTCTCGAATGGGCAACATTCATCACGAATAATCGTCTCGGAGGGGGAGTCGCAACAACGAAAAAACTTGATTCGACACTTGCGGATTCTGTCTCACTCGGAGGAATGCTTTCGAAAGAGTTTGGTGGAAGTCTTGGTTGAGCTATCGCTTTGGTCTTCACGAAGGAGATATTTGCTTCGGAGAAGGCTGAGTTCGGAGCGCATTATGGAGTGAGCTATACTGATAAACTGATGCCACTCATTGGATTTCATGGAAGGTATGAGGATTTTGTTGCTTCAGTAACCGCTACACCCGCAGGGCAGAATATCTACATGGGAATCCGTGCAGGTACGAATCGATGAGAAGTCGAAAATATTCAGCGCAAGATCGGAGAATCTCAGGCGGCAATCCGTGAGCTAGCTGTTGCTAACGATTCTGCAAGAATAGATCTTTCGAAAATCATATCAAATCCTGCAATTGCAGAACGAATGACTACGGATCTACGTGTGATCCTTGAAAAGAATCAATTCTCTGCTGCAACAACACCAGATGGGAAATATATGGTCATGTATTCATCGATCCTCGAAGTCATGAATATGGAAGTACTCAGACTCTATCGTGAGAAGAATGATATGGGTTGGACAGTGGATCAGCTCGGCCTCAATTTCGGTCGACTCTGAGGAATTCTCTATGTTCTCCCAGGGTTTCGTATCGAGAAGAATGACCTCCAGATAGCATTCACGAAGTCGACAAGGAGTGAAGTGGTAGGTAAAAAGATAGAAAATATCAATGTAGATACACTTTTCGATAAGCCAAAATTCAAAGAATGAACAAAAGAATATTCTATTCCACTTAAAGCGAATTCGCCTATTAATAACACAAATTCTGATTTACCGAACTGAGCTACAATTGTTATAGATGAAAATTCAGGTGCACCTACTGCGATCCGATGACTCAAAGATTACTGAGTAAAGGTCACTCAAGTTGATGGAAAGTATACGATTGAGTATGATAAGGCTAAGCCAGTGACAGTCGTTCAATGAGCTAAAAAAGTGGAGGCTAAACTATGAGAAAATCTCGCTCGAGTTGATACTATCGAGCAGGAACTTTCGAATCCAACATTCCGCAAAGCACTCTCGAATCTCCTCATCAATCCTGATAGAAAAGGAAATGCAAATATTCTTGCGCATATACTTCAATATCTCGGTACTCAGAATTGTACACTTCTGGATGCAAAAATGGCATTTTTGAAGACTATAACGGAGCCGAAGCTTTTACCAGTATTCAAGTGAGTACATGATCAGATACTTGCAATGAATGTTGATAATCCAGACCAAGCTAAACAACTCCAATCTGCACTCTTCGATCTGAGATGAGGTATGATGATGGATATGACCCAATCGAGGAATGTTGAGAGCAAGAATGGTACGGTTTCTGTGAAAGAAGAATTTGTAGATACACAGAAGAGATTCGATTCGATGCTCAATAAAATGTGATGACAACTGCAAGATATGGGTCTCACAAAAGAAGATTATAATAATTTGCTCCAACAATGATGAGATGGAAAATCTCTTTCCATGACGGGTATTAAGTCTGGAGTACTCGGTGCCATCGCTTCTCTCAAAACTCGCTCATCATATATGGCTCGGATGCCTGCTGGAACCGTTCGATTTGCTCAGTCAGGAACGAGTGAATTTATGAAAGATATTACTACGGAATCTAACCCAGTAAGAAAATCGAAGATGCTTCAGACAATTATTCCCGCGGACTCACTTACGGAGAATGCATATCGAAAATCGATCGCAAAGACAATGGGAGTAGCTGAAACAGAAGCATTGATGAAGGTGACATCTACAAATTTCGTAGAACTGATGACACAAGGCAATACAAAAATCAACGGTCGGACAGTGAATATGTCAGATCAGAAGTTCATGCTCTGTGCCTATGGTGACTGTACCAACCCTGGTATCGCTCTCCAAGTAGGAAAAATCACATCTGATGCAATTCCTTGAAAAGCGAGTGTTGATATATCTGCTATCGCAGAACGTACGATCATGAAGGATGTAGAGTCAATTAGTGTTGCCTATGGGTTTCGTACGACTTGATTCTCAGCTGCCGTCTGATATGAAAATCCAAAAAGTACTGGTCCTACTAGTGGGACAAATCCAGAAACACCTCCAGATCCGCCAAAAGAACCACCACCTGAACTTCCAACAGGTTGAACTGCACCAATCTCTACAACAGTAGCACCAATAGCTCCTGCACCAGCACCTATTCCAAATAGTCCACCCTCTCCATCAAGTTTCTAATATATCAATATGCACTATACTCGATTCATCTCTGTCATAATTCTCACGACTATCATGCTTGCAGGTTGTTCATCTAAAAAAGATACAACTATGACACCAACAGATAAGCCAGTAGCACCAATAGAAATACAAAATACAAATTCAGTAAATAACTTCTAATCAATCTGTCATGTTCAAGAATTTTGTTTTTCTCATTCTAGGAGTGCTTCTCTTCACGTCTTCAGGTTTTGCAGCCAATGTGAATCAGTGAACTATTTCCAGTCCTGAATCCGTATGTGATGATGGTGCTCGGGCTGTGAGTAATGAAAATTGGTATATCAATTCACTCATGTATCCTATGGATGTCTTCTATGGAGACACTGGCTATGACTGGATCTTCGGAAGAGTGAGTACAAAAGTAGACGTCTATAATCCCTATGGATTACTCAATATCAATTGAGGATTTCAGTGGTATTCTGAATGAAAGCCTGCATGATCTTCTGACGTGATTGTATTTCAGAATTTTGCTGGTTCGTCTCTCACTGGTATTCCTGCATCAACCAACACATTGGTTGCACAGCTTGTCTATCGAACATCGAGAAAGTATTCAAATACTTTCGCAGGAGGAGCATTTTCGATGGTCTATACTCCTGTTGCAACTGGTACCCCGACAACGAAAAACTACGCTTCTGCACCAACATTCAACTCAGCTGTTACAACCAAGAATGAGTGTGTGAACATTTATGCTCGCTGGTGTGGTGATTGACTCGTCACTAACGGTGAAATCTGTGATCCTGCCGATCCATCGAAGACCGCTTGGGGAAGTGCAGGCTGTAGTGCTGCATGTCAACCCGTGAATACTCCTCCTATCCCTGCGAGCTGTGATAGCCTCACCGTGAATCCTTCCACTGGAGTCGTCCCACTCAATGTCACGGTCACCTGTAGTGCGACGAGCGCGGTGAAGTATCTGATCGACTGTGGAAATAGTACGAGTATCTCGACTCCGACAGGAGTCTGTCGCTATCCAACAGTCGGAACATATACAGCAAAATGTACGATCAACGATACCATCTCGAGTGTTGCCTGTACCAAGACGATTATTCCTTCCGCGAGCCCACTCCTCTCAGAAGTCGTGATCAAGAAATATGCGAAAGAGATCACTGCCATAGGAGATAGTCAGACGGTTCCAGTGAAGCTCCGACCAGGAGAGGTATTCAACTACTACTATCAGGTACAAAATATCTCAGCGAATCCAGCACTCGACGTTATGGTAAAGGACACTCTTCCATCCTATCTCACATTCACTGGGAATATCATGATCCGCAATCCCGCGAATGTCGATGTGACAAATGACTGGACTCTCGCGACTGGATCAACTATATTTCCAGGAGAGACACTCACTCGGATTACATTCGTCGGGAAGAAAAAAACGAATCTCCCAGCGAATTCAGGTATCTATACGTTCACTATTCCCGTCGTCCTCAGTCCTGATGTTCCTACAGGGATCGATCTCCATAATGTTGCCTATGTCTGTGCTTCGAACGATCCGACGAACCCTCCCGTCTGTATCGATGATCTCCCACCTCCACCGCCACCCACACCCTGTAGC
>JAYVLL010000052.1:0-2057 GCA_043759495.1 Candidatus Altimarinota bacterium | reverse complement strand
AATATTTCGAATCGCACCCTACCATCATCATCTCGAAGCCATATGATGGAAGGAAGAAACGATTGTCATGCGATTTTGGCTGATCGGTATGATCCTCGCGGTGATATGACTGAGTATCTGACTGATACGCTAGGGAAACGCGGAAAAATGTCGAACTTCTTTGTACCCTAGGGTAGCTTCTCTTTTTCCTTTGGAAAAATTCCCCTTCTCAGAGAAATGTACTTCTCAGTCACTTACGTACCTGTAAGCTCCTTTCGAAGAAATTTTTCTTCCTCGAATTTCTCATTTTTTCGCATTTCCAGTATTTTTCGGTGTTTCCCTAGGATGATCTATCCACCGATCGGAAATATAAATGGTATGAGAAAATTCCGCATTTCTCTATTGAAATCCTCATTTTTCTCTGGCATATCGACCTTGATAGAGTAGACAAAATCGGTCGCATTTGGTATATCTGTCGTGATGGTTACCGATATAGGAGCATATTCCATGATCTTTCATTCGATGAGCATGAGCGTATCCATGACTGCATGCGGATCGCCACATGACTTCTTGAACGGTATCTTGAATATATAGACATAGAATCTTCGACGAGAGAGATTTTCTATCTGTTCTGTATTGAGCACTCTATTCGGCATGAATACGACTTTTCCCTCATCACTCATGATCTTGGTATAGTTCAGATTGATCTCTTCGACGACACCTTCGAGATTTTTCACTCGGATGGTCTCACCGATTTCGAAGGTCCTACTCATGATGATCGAGAGACTTCAGAGGAGATTCGCTATGATATCCTTGCTCGCGAGGGCAAATATCACTCCTCATATTCCTGCACCAGCGAGGAGTCAGCCAGTATTGATCCCGGTCTCTTCGAGGATGATAAATCCTCAAGCGATCCAGATTAGGAGAAGGATTATGAACCGTATCGTCGGGAGAAATTTTCGTATCACGAGGTGTTCCATCGAAAAGGCGTATTTGATCTCATGGCAGATGCTACTCACGATATTCGTGATGATGAGAATGATGAAAAATCATCGAAAGACCACATATCCCTGATCGATATGGGTCCAGGTCGCAGGTCAGAAATCAAATATCTCCGAAGAAGCGATCATCTGGTAGAGAATCACTAAAAAAGAGAGACAGATGATCCATGAGATGAGATACCAGAAGTGAGTCAGTCGATTTTTCATAAGAGAGAATCTGTATAGAAGAGACTCTATCATAAAACTACGGAATATGCAATTTTCTGATATCTCAGTATACTGAGGTTCTATATATGCGTGTGGATATACTTCCCATCTCGAATCCCTGATAGGCAGGTTCTATGTTTTTTCCCATGCTCGCCCCCATGAAAGTGATAAATGGAAAGAAATGATCTGGAGTTGGGACTGCCAAATTTGATCAGGGAAGTTTCTGATAATCGATGATCGAGCTGTATGTCTCACTCTGACAAATCTCTTCGATTGAGTGGTCAAAATCTCGAGCCCAATCGGGAGTCGTTCATCCATGCCAGTCCAGCAATCAGAGATTGTGGACGATATTCCCACTGGATATGAAGAGTGTCTCATCATCAAAATTCTCAGCAAGAATCTCCCCAACATGGAAGTGGTACTCAGCAGAGAGATCGTAGGGGACAGAAATGGGAATGATCGGAATATTAGCCTCTGGAAAGAGATGTATCAGGATACTCCATATACCATGATCGATCCCCTTTTCATTGTTGATTCTATTTTTTATTCAAGAACCTGTAAAAATTTCTCAGAGTGAATAGGATCATTCGATATCGGTATGTATAGGATACTTCACAGTATACAGCTCGGGGGGGAATCCATACATATCATAGATCATCTGAGGATGAGGATGGCTCCCTATCTCTATGGTTCCTCCCTCGGTGATAGAGTGTGCTGACTGTATGATAATCCTCCTTGGTTTTTCGAAAGACTTCCCGAGATTTTTCAGTGTTCGGGTGAATGGTGTATCGAGAATAGCGTTCATCGGATTCCCGTGATCAATATGGAGGTTGCGCATTATTTTGCTTTATAATATAAACTAAAATGAGT
>JAYVLL010000051.1:0-13428 GCA_043759495.1 Candidatus Altimarinota bacterium | reverse complement strand
ATCAGGTTCTTATTGCTAATCGTGCTCGTGATGTTATGAATCAGTGACGATCACCAACTGCTATTTTCGAAGCATCAGATCTGACACCAGAACAAAAGAAAATTATCATTCAGGGATATCAATCTGATTTGATTCATACTCAAACAAAACCAAGGACAGAAAAACCACTATCTCAGATGCTCACCGAATGAGTAGCTGATGCTACTGGCAAGTTACCTGAAAAATGACCTGATTTTATCGAGGATACACAAGGTAAGGCATGACCTAACATCATTGATACCGCTATTGCTCGTGCACTTCCTGAGGCATCAAAGATTGATGTGAAAGCTGGTACATTTTCTAAGGCTCCGAATCTTTACAATCTCGGGTATGCACTTAATAATATCCTTGTATGGACAGGTAATAAGGTCTCCGAGGGGTGATCGTATCTGATGGCTCTACAGAAATGAGTTCGTAAGTGAGTCGGGGATTCTATCATAAGCAAGGCAAATGTATGAATCGTAGATGGCATGAGTAAGGAAGTCCCAACAGTGCCACTCGATGGACTCGTAGTTCGTGATGCTATGACAGATAGTCAGTCAGTTATTACTCCAGAAAATATTGGAAACTATCAAAAGTCTGTAGAGTTCACTAAAAGAAAAGCTGAAGAATACGGTCTCGATCCAGAAGCAGCTGCTCGTAGACATATGTATCGTCTCACGGAAGGTAATCAAGCACTTCGAGATCAGTATTTTACGAAGGAAGAGCAAGTAGAGATGAATGCTTTGTTTGCAAGAACATATGGAACTCCTCGTGAACTCCAGCCAATTCTTGAAAAAGATGGGCTCATTGGAAAACCAAATGCACTGTATGAGCATGCAGTTACTGACTTTGATCGCATCCCAGAAGAGTATCGTACAGTAAAAATAGAGATGCCAGATGGAGTAAAAGAGTTCAAGACAGAAGCAGAAGCTCGGGCTTTCTTAGAAATTGAAAAGAAGAAATGACTTCTCACTGACGAACAATATCAGAAAGCAGGTGTCGGTATTCTTCGCCATCGTTCTGATGCTCGACTCAATCAATATCGTTCACTAGATCCAGTAACGCAACTTTATGCTTATGCAGATGACATGGGTCGTCTTTATGCAAATAAGAAAACCCTTGATACACTTGAGACATGGAGGAATGATCCGAAGGTAGGAAAAGAACTAAAAGAGTACTTCTTTGCCAATACCGATCCCCTCAACCCACGTAAAGATATACGGTTGACTCTTTTAGATATTTATGAAATGCCTCAGAGTACACTTGGAAAGATATATAAAGGTGCTGATACTGTCGTAACTGTCTCTCGCCTTGCTGGTGCTGGTAAAAACCTGGCTCAGGGTACCCTTACTACTGGATCGACATTACTTTCCAAGGCACTTATCAATACTCTTCGTCAAGGAAGCCTCAGGCCTATTATGGACTTATCTCCTGACTTGAGAACTATAGATAACAATGTATATCGTGAACTTGAAAGAGAAGGGTTTGTAGGTAAATCTACTGACTATCTTGGGAGTGATCTCGGTGATTCAGCTCGTATTGCTATAGAGATAGGAACAGCACAGCCAATAGAGAACTTTGGTCGAGCGAGAGCATCTATTATGCTTATGAGAAATGAATTGATACGAAATCAGGAATGACTTATTGCACTTGGTATTGATGCGAAGAAGCTCAAAAATGACAAAGAGGTCGTTGCAGCATGGAATAAATTTGTAAAAGAATGAGATCCAAATCGAGCACTTGTGTCACGGACAAACATTTTATCAGATCTTGATAGCATGGGGAACACATCCAATCAGTCTCGCTATGATGCACCATGGGCTGGAAGAATTTCAAAGAAATTCAAGAGCTACTTTGCTACGACTGCGGGCAGGATTATTAGTGACACTAAAAATATCATTGATGCAGTCGCTCGTATACCAGAAGATGGACTTCGGAAGGCACTTGGTCAAGATCTCACAAAAGATTCTACGGTTCGTATAGCTGAACTCGGTGCGGCAATAGGTATCATACACTATACTGCCTACGCATTTTATAAATCTCAATGAGATACAGATGAAATGGCAGAAGAAAAAGCTGGTAAGATGGTAGAGTTTACTCACGGTGGTAAAGGAAGTTTTATTATTGATCCCCTTGGGAATGCTGTATCAGTACCAACTCCATCAATTCTTCTATGAATCGTACAAGACATGAAGCAGATTTATGATATTAAAGATGGTGACCAGAAAGTAATGGCATTTGTAAATGCTCTTCGTAAGAATATTACTCCACTCAAAGATCTCGATAATGCAGTTCGAACAACTACAGGATTTGATACCATGCAATCTCTCTCTGAGAAACTGAATACATTCAATCCTAAGTACATGACTCAGTATGGGTTGGCACGTTGATATGGTGCACCAGAGGATAAACTTGAATCGATTGCTGAGTGGTTCGGCATGCGATGAGATGAGATGGTGGAGCGTATTCTCTATGATAAGACGAGCCGTATGAGGAAATCAGGTGTCGATGATACAGGTGTAGAGAAAAAATGGTATGATAAAGCGATCGATTTAGTATTTGAGGGTATCGATAGGCAGGCTCAGAATAATCAAACATGGTCAAACCTCACATACCTCTTTGGTGGAAAGTGAGCTGAGGCCATGCAGGGACTTACTCAGGCTACAGATACATGGAAAGCAGTTACGAACTTAGATAAAAGTAAAACAGAAGCTGAGTTCTTTGATCGCATGGGTATTCCTCAAAACTATAGAAATATCGTCAGAGCTGAAATCTATAAAATGCTCGAAACAAAGTTCTCGAATAATCAAAAAGTAGAGGAGTCAGTGAATACAACTACTTTTGCCGATCGATCACTCATCAATGATGAGACAAACATTGACCGAGCGAATTACTTTCAGAGAAGCCCAGAAGAAAAGAAAGCATACTGGGCGATAGCCAATCGTATCCAGCCTACAGCGATTACTCCAGAACAATGGCTAGAATTAGAACGCACCGATCTTGAATTATTCAATGCTAGAGCCAAGGATTATATCTTCGAAGCACCTACAGAATATCCACTTTGATTTAAGAAGACTGTCGAGGGGGGTGATGTACTTGATATGGTAAAAGAGCTCCGTAAGACAGATCCAAGAGGGTATAATGATATTGTATCCTATGCAGGAAACTTCTATCGAGCGATGCAAAATAGAGTTGATGATGGACTATCTCCTGTCCCAGAACTATCTCCCACAAAAGAGAGTATCACCAAGGCAAATATTAAAGCAGGTCGATTTGAGTTTGATCCAACGAAAAGAATGACACAGAAACAATATACAGAACTTTTATCTGACGATAAGAATCCAACACTCAAAGATTTTCTTAATGGTATTCGATGAAGTGGTACTGATACTGTAGATGAATCAGGAAACCTCGTATTCAAACAACTTCGGGGTGCAGGACAATATGCTACTCCCCAGGATGATGCGGTCGTAGCTCAGTACCATGGAGATAAGGCACTAACCACATCTATATCTTCCTCGATCGGATGATTTATTCAGAAGCTACAGTCGATGGCTAAACAATGAGATAAGGTTACTGATAAGCTAGACTATAGTAAGGTCGAACCGAAGCTCAGAGAGCTTGAATGACTCCTACAATTCGTGGAATGATCTGGATTGGCGACAGCAGATTTCAGAACCTCCCTCCAATCCACTCTTGGGAGTGCAGGTAATATATGGGAAAAAATCAAAGGTCTTAATATCAGAGATAAATTTCCGGTACTGTATCGAGAGATACTGAATGGTCTACAGATTCGTGGTGAAAGTGTATCAAATGTTGCAAATATCCAAAAAGTAAATACTATCCCTACATGACCACAGAAAACATGAGCACCGACATCAGGGAAGATGAGTCTCTCATCGATGTTATGATGAGTAACACCAGAGAAGGGGAAGAAGGCGGCTCAATTGAAAGACAAGTTCCTTCGAGTTGAGTCGACACCTACTCGGGTGATGAGTCTGAGTGAGCTCCTGAGATCGAAGAAGTAGATGATACAGATACTGCCGCAGTCCTTGATAGCGTATGAGCTACCAAGGCTGCAGTTGTGGGGGGACTCTGGTACTATTCACAACATGCAACGAAACATGTAGTAGTCGATGGATCGATCGAGGAAGTAGATAATGACTCAGCTCGTATCGATGCACTCAAAACTCTTGCGAAACTTCACTTCGATAAACAGTTCCGGACTATCAAGCGAAATAAAAAGTTAAATGTCATACTGATCAGAGATGGTCAGTAATATATGGTCCGGCCGGACCTCCATAGTCATGTCGACTAGTATTCATATAGACATTCCAGAAATTGTCCCCCCACTGGGTTATGTGGAAAGATAAAGTATTCTACCTTCTGCGGAGATGAGTAGAGCCTACCAGCTGGTAGACAGCATAGCCTGATAGTCTTTGAAAAATCCCTCCTCGATTTAGAGGGGGGATTATTTATTTTAAGCATACAATATATGATTAAAATGTATACACCTATTCGTGGCTCTACATAGCGAATCATTGTTTAAATAGTCCAAGGTGAGGTTTTTATTCTTTCGACGATAAAATGTTCGTCTAGTAAATAAAATTACATATCGATTTTATCAGTCATTCCTTCGACTCCTTATTCCTTGACTCATCATACACGAATCCGTACAACTTAGCAATCGACTTGATATTTTCTATACCTTCCGGAGTTGTAGGAGCTTTCATTATTTTCCGAGTGAGAGCATCGAGATCGTCATCGTCATCGAGATAAATACAGTGATCATCCCCCAGAGACTTAGACATTTTCTTTGATGGATCAAGTATCGACATGAGTCGGGGGGTATCAGACTTTATCGTGATAGCTTCTTTATATCAGTTCCGTCTAGCGATCTCTCGGTAGAAGTGCATGTGAGGTTCTTGATCATCTCCGACTATGACTGCATCTGCATCGCTTATGATAATGTCAGCAGCCATAAGGAGAGGATATGAAAGCATATGGAGAGTCTGTCCTTTTGTTTGGTACTGTGGTAGGCGTGCAAGCTCGGAGACTGATGTATCATGCGCTAACTCATAAAACTTCTCTAAAACTTCAGGCTTTTGGATATGTACATTTTTACATCCAAATTTATATTGGAGATCATCTCTCATATATACTATATTTTTAGGCTCTGCATTCGCATGATAATTTGCTACAAGAAAAGTAACTTCATATCATTGCTCCTGCATCTCAAGTCATTTCTTGAGAGCACCGAAGTAGTTACCAATATGAAGTCGTCATGTTGGCTGGATTCCGAGGAGGATTTTCATATTAAATAATTTCCTTAATACTAAATTGTTGCATGATCTCTGAGTGCCGAACCCACTGATCAACATCTTTCTTCACCATGATTCATTCCATCATGTCGAGGATCTGACCGAATGACATCTCGAGCTTTTCATCAGCTATCATTTGCTCAAAGATATCACCACATGAGAACATGACGATCTTATACCCTTCTGTCGGGAGGACAACTTTATTTCGAGGTACACTTCTAAAAAGCGTGCCATCTATGTAGATATCGAATCGTTTTGCTCGACTATTCGCGCGGATCTTTTTAATGAGGGTGGACATAATAATATATATTAGTAGTTAATAAACTTCTTCACCGCCTCCGCTACTGAGCACCCCTCGAGATGCATGATGAAGTCAATATGAGTTCACCCACATGCACATGATCCGAAACACTGCCACCGATTACTTTTATCATAGATCATGAAGCTTCCTGTTTTATCATTATGCTTCGGGAGGGGACAAGGTATGAGTGATCCTGGACGAGATCGGTTAGGGAGAGTGATGAATGATCAGATGAACTCACGTATAGGTATGCTATTTTTCTTCTCATCTAAGTCAACTTCTTTTCTTCCTCATCAACTTTTCTTATCATTTCGCGACCTCAGTATGTACTCCAATTTTTTGACACATTTCACGATCGGAGCTCGATATCTTTCAATCCAACAGTCCTCTATTATCTTGGGGGTGCCATCCCCAAAATGAATAGTGAGAAGCATGTTGAGGGGGGAATCATTTTGCAGGTGTTCAGGCATTGATGGTATCATATCCAATTCCCTTCTCTTATCAAAAAGAATTTGCCTGATCGTCTGTTCATCTAGTGAGTCGTCGAGGGAGGGCTTCCTCTGGAAAAAGAAAGACTCCTCTTCGGTACGATAATCGGGTTCGGGATGTCGTATCGATAGAGTTTCATTCATCTGTTTGTAGATCAAAGAATTTTATATTTCAGATCCCCGTAGTATACCATCGTGCCTGGTTCATATTTTTGACGAAGTCTTTCTCGTCTCATTTTCTTTACTTTTTCTTGTCAAGCATAAGTATTCTGCCTTGCCCGGATAGTATCCTTATTTCTTTGATACTCACGTTTTTTTATTTCATGTACCTTCTCCCTATTTTTAATTTTCCAGTTCTTATCATAGATTTTCTGCATCCATGGTTTATGATTCCTCTGTCTGTTTTCAGCCTGACATCATCGACATGCTCGATATGGCTGTCACCGACTCTTGTTTATTAAATACGAGTCGGGGGGTAAGAAAGATGAGCACTGAGTACATTGTACTTCTCATAGATCGTTCGTGATGATTTTTTTATGACTCATTTGGTCTATCAATATGCTTATGAAATAAATGAAGTGACCGAATCTGCTCTGGATAATCCATGTTCCATGCCCCATAAGTCACTGCGTCTTCTCATTCTTGTCATGCCGCCGCCATCACGATAAATCCAATGCCTTGCTCTAGGGCAATGGCAGTGAGTTTATCATGCACCTCCTTTACCTTCTCCATAAATTCCAATGTCTGCATAATCAGTTTGTGTGTTATTGTGTAGTAATATCTGGATTATGTGTTTTGGTTTTTGAGGGGGGTAAAAAGTTTAATTCATCACTCCTGATTCTGTGACTCCTTGAGATACCTATATTCTCAAACCCAGTATCACTGGGTTTTGCGACTATAGATCATAACATACGACTCGACATTCCGTATCATCGCCATCTCGAAGAATCGGATTTGTGCTGGTTCGAACTGAGACATATTGTAAGTGTACCCATCAACCTTCTTGAACTCGACATAGAATGTCTTCCCGTCGGTATCAATCATGATAGCATCTACGAGTCGACTCGCAGGTCAAAGGTCGGGGATTCGGTGAATATACATCCCCCGATCCCTGAGATAGGTGAACACTTCCGATTGGAAGTCTTTCTCGACGTGTCATGGTTTGTAGAGGTGAGTACGTCGGAGGGGGATGTTATTGAGTTCCCCCCTCGACACGTTATTTTGAGTCATTATTTGCTATAATAAATTGTTGTCCGTTTCTGAATCTGGTTATCTTTACCATGACTCATTTATTTTGGTAGTTTGTATCCCATGTTTCCTGAATTACGTCCCATCATAATTTTTCGTATGCTGACACCATCTTTCGTATATCGTCGTGTGAAAGTGATTTTCTCTTTAAAAATTTGAACATAATAGTAAAAGGTAAAAAATTAAATGTTATTGAGGAGTGAGCGCATCTTTTTTGCAAAGTTTAAGGAGCTTCTTATATGATTTATAAGCTTTATATCCATCAATATGATCTAGGAAAATTCCATCAATAAGTTTTAAAAACTCTTCTGATGGCTTAGTATCGAATAGCTTCATAAATTTAGTGAAAGATATTATACTTACATCATCTCAATACCTACTATGTAAATTTTCTTCTCATGTATAGTAGTAATATCTACAATTAAATCAGTATGAAATAATAGTATTTTCTTGGTGTTTATCCCAAATATCTTGATCATGTGGAAGAAATCAATTGATCCACTTCAATCATCTCTTTGTATATATATCCATAAGGATAGTATATTCTATTCGTGTTTTACATTGAATGAAAGTCATAGTTATGTAGAGTGATAAGAATAAAACATTGCATTACACATCAGATGCCCGACATGTGGTAGTCCCGACTCTGGATCGTTCTCCTCGCCATTCATCATCGCGATGAGGTGACGCATGGCTGAGTTGAGAATCTGCTTTTTATCCATGGGTTTCTTCCAGTTATCCTCAGAGTATTTCTTCGCACCAAACTCCAGAACCTGAACCATAGGTTCTATTGACTTCCAATCGACGAGCGACCATCGGAGTTTTCATTGGTTATATCGGAGGGCTGTCGAGGGGGGTTGTTTGTCGATGGTTACCTCGTTGCCATTGATGGCGGTGATGGTGTAGAGCATATTATTTACCAGAGATAAGGATGTTCGTATCAAAGTTAACTCGGGATTCGACTCCATCCATAATGAGGATAGTAGTCTTGAGATCTTCCTCATGGCTGACATCATTGCACTCAAATTCTTTGTCACCAACCTGTACCTTGTACTGCATTGGTTCATCATCTTCATTCTCCCATGTAATGACCCCAGTGAGAATACACATGAGAAGCATAAGTCATCCGAAAAGTCATATATCAAAATCATATCCAAGATACTCTGAGAGATATCCTCCACCAACCGGAATACCAAAGAGAGAAGCAATAAGTAGAGCCATTCCGAAGAATCATTCAAGAAATTTTTTCATAAAAAGAAAATGTTATAATTTAGAAATTTTGCATGCGCCGCCGGGTCTACCAGGGAGATCACCCTTTATGAAGTATGGCGTTCCTGGTCTGAGGACATTTGAGATCTTTGGGGTAGGAGTGATCCTATCTGAATAGTAACACGGACCATTAGACCAAGCATGTTCACCTCTGAAGCGACACGCCATTTCGTCTGTCACGGTATACACTCACTCACAACCAACGTCCCCAGTAAGGGCAACCTTATCTCAGAACTTGATCCCCATCTTGTTTCGTATGTCGACCGTGAGAGCCATGGTTCCAATTCCGTGAGCTTTCATTTTGCACACATCATCACCGCTTGCTGAGATGCATGGGGCATCATCGGTTTGTGCTTTGACGAAGGTATAGTGAGTAAAGTAATATTTTATGTTCCCAGTCAGTGTCCCTTGATTATTGCTTCTACCTGACATGCTTCACAATCGCTTCTCCTCGAGCTTTCTTTCTTTCCCCCGAGTAACGTATCGTACACTTTGCCATACGCCATCATACATTCTTCGCAGCTCAATATGTGTGTGCCATCCAGTCGTAGCTCCCGAGAGATCCGCATGAGCAAATCGAACTCATGTGCTGACAGTGTCTCACACCTTCATCTTACTGTCCAACACTGTATGTCAGAAATACCAACGGGTCCGAATATCGTCCATCGTACCTCAATCCGGGAAGGAAAGGATAACAAAGTTTCAGAGGAGGGTGTCAACTCAAACAGATTCGATCTTGTATTCAATCATTTTATCGAGGTAGTCCGGAGCATGTACTACTTGATCTTCGAATTTACACGCCAGATCCGTTGCATACATTCCGCCATTCACTTTACTCACGTGTTCATCTTCTGTTTGAGTAATTGCACACTGTCCGTTATCCACAAGCGACTTAGGGACTGTAAGGAAGAGATCATCGCTCGTGAGCTTTCTTTGAGACTTCCAACAATCAGTTGATTCTCGGTAGCGGTCAGTGTCTTTAAGAAAAGAGTGGGATCATCCACTTGATCCGGACTGATGTAATCAATCTCACTGTTGTCATACTCCGAAAGAGGTCTGGAAACAATCTTCGTAGACTTTGTTATTGAATTCAATGGTCTTGTCGAGAAGTGTTTGTGATCAGTTGGCACCATATATAAAGTAGAGAGAGGATAAAATCAGCATCAGGACCCCGACAATTATTTGTGTCTTAGTCATGTATGAATATTAGAGAATAAAGAGGATAAATGGTACGATCGTACTCAGTGCCCAGACTCAGAAGGTAATGTATAGCCATTTCTTATAGAATACTACCTCGCTTGTGGCAATGCCGTGATTACAATAAAGAGATACGATATGATGAATGAGACTCTCAGGTTTCAACACCCTTGAGATTGTGGAGTTCCCGTGCCCTGTCGTCTTAATGAGGTCATCATAAGTTTGTCCCATCGCCCGTCACAGAATAATATCGAGTTCATCATCTCAGGATAGCTTTCCCATATTATAAAAAGAAAAGAAATAAAAATTGAACACATCCAGTATACCAGATTCCCTATCAAAAGTCAAAAGATTTTTATTACTTCTTATTACGAAACCGGGTAGCTATATCTGTATAGCTAAGTTGGCATTGGTAATTCTGTATCATCTGAGTCCCATTCAAGATAAAGAAAGGTTGTCATGTATAATCTTTTTGTGCAAGACAGAATCTATTGAACTCATCGATTCGCAGATTCTCATCATGAGGATTCTTTTTTAGCTTTCATGTATGCTGCATTGATTTTACGGTTAACAAGTAAACGTCTTGGGCAATCTATCAAACGGATTCTATAACCGAATACTACTTTATATCCATCATCTACCGAGAATTCTTCCTTCTGGTAAATCTCATAATCCCCTACCTCGAATCCCATTTCCCTCATATGTCCAGAATAAGATTCCACAGTAAGATCCATCTTACGATGAGTCCTGTTAATGTACTTCTGTATCTCTAGTTCATCTATGTAGAGCCATCATTGATCTAGGTATACCTGAGCATACCGCTCATCGGAATAATATTGCGATATGATCTTCATAAATTGTGCCCCCTCCCCATTCGTATCAAAATCTTTCATCTGTTCAGACAATAGTTCATCAAGGATGTCCTCGAAGATCTTCTGATTTTCAGGAGCAAAAGCCATACATCAGGCATAAAGGAGTGACATGTTCGATACGAGTCGATGATTCGTACATTGTTTTCCAAATCGATCCAGACCTGCATCGAGCCACTGTCTATATGGCCCATCATCCGTAGACTTTACATACGTAGAAAGAAATCATGCGAGCTTTCATTTTGCTTCATTGATCAATTTACTCGCTCCTTGGACATCATTCCGCTTATATCTTTTATCGGTAGTAATCAAAATACATCGACTTCGAATAGATCCAGAACTCGAACTATCTTCTCACTCGATACACATCTGAGCCTCGAAGTTATACTTGAGTATGTCACCATTCTTCTGTCATCTCTGGAACGATCATTCATCAAATACGAGACGTATAATTCCATCCTTTTCTTTAATGAGGGGCATGGATGATCTATACTCTTGGAAGAAAAGTGGGAGTCTACGCAGAGATGAGCATACGACTCGGAGGGGAAAGAGGGTAGTATTGTACATGTCTATCACTGTCTTCACACCGAACATAGATGCAACGAGATCACTCATGGTAGATTTACCTGATCCTGTAGTACCTGTGATATAGTAGTGTGGCTTCTCGAGGCCAGTAGGGTAGAGGGCTGTCCCTGCCATTCAACATGCAAGCATGAGGGGGAGGTGTTTCATACGGTCATTATAGAGTCCATCAGTGATTTTATAAAAATCATTATAAGTAGCATCTTCTCACCTGGTAAATCGAGGCACATTGTTGAGATCAATATTGGATCCGGGATCTACAGTGATGCCATCATTTCATCACATGAAGTAGAAGTCTACCTTATCATGCTTCGGAAATATCCGATCGGTATCAAAGTCATACACACCATCGGGGAGGATCATAATCTTTGACCCCTTATAGTCATGGAGTCCATACTGATGGTATGTATTGATAGTAGGGACCTTCGTATTTGAGATCATTTCATGGAGCATTTTCAGATGTATCTTATTCGCTGAGAGATGAAACTGTCAGTATTTTACAATGAAGTCAGCCATCACTGCCTCTGACATGGTATTCTTCCATGGAATAAATTTGACCTCTTTTCCTTTTCGGGAAACGAGTGTCACCATGTATACTAGTTCCTTATCATTCTGTACCTGGTAGTGAACACGAATGGTAAAGTCGGTAATAGATATGGATCATCCCTGTGCTTTCTCGATCCAGTAACCACCATCTTTCTCGAATATTCACGCTCATTTGATGGCAATACCAAACTGCATGAATTCTGATATGTCGTCTATGTGTACAGTAAATCCAACTTCAAAATGTTCATTAAAGAATTTGTAGGCTATATCTAACGATCATAGATACTTGAGTGCAACGGCAAATGGTTTGCCCTGTCAGGGGACAGTGTTAAGTACATCATCATAAGGGAGGTTGAGATGGAGCCTTTTAAGTACATCTGAAATCTTAATGGAGGAATTTGCATAGATTTCAAGATCCGTGTTCACAGAATCGGAATGACTCGTATCTTCTGTAAAATAGTAGATCGGGGTGTCTACGAGTTTCTTTCATGTTTGCACAATTTCCTTACATTGTGGTTCATAAATTGTATAAAACTGATAGTCCGTTACATATAACTCTGATAGCGTTGATGCAAAACGCATGGCACGAGCCTTAGCAAGTGACTTTATAGATTCAAATATATAGTGAGTTTCAGTATCATTAATGATTCTTGTCTCAGTAGGCTTAATATTATATAGCTGTTCTACTTGCTCTAGTCGCTCGGGAGATATGTTCGGCAGTACAATAGTGCGATATGCGGTAATATCATTCCGAGAGAATTCCTGTATAAATTCATATCACTGCTGACCCGTTATTTCAATGGCTGATTCAAAGGCGTTTTTATCAAACTCGAGGATTGAGGATTGTGGCGAGAGTGTGTATCAGATGTTTGTTTTCATTTCGCAACAGGGGTAAGTTCATAAAGAGTAAAAGGAGCTTGCGAATCTTTTTCCATGAGAGTTAATATCTCAGTGAAGTCTTTCATGAAGTCTGTCTTTCAGAGCCTATCAGCATATTGCTTGAGCCAGAATCCCCCCAACGCTGAGTTACCACAGAGCTGGAGTCGGTATTTCCCCCTCGCAAACATGTACCAACCGTTGCGGTCTTTGACTGTCGGGAGGTGGATCTTGTTTTCGTAGGGCATGTTATGATTTAATGTAAGAAAATATATTTTTAATCCAATTTCAGATTCGATGGAATATTCAAGGACGAGTTTTTGTTGCCTTCTTATTATTTAATATAGCCTTCTCTATATCATTCAGCTCTCTATATGGATTAAATAATTTTTCTTGTATAATATCTGCTTCACGATTCCATCATTCAGCTCGTAGCTCCTGGATACTAAGAAGTCATTCCTGAATATCAGCAATCCATGTAGTCATACTTAGGTCATACCTCTCCTTTGCCTTCAGAAGCTTATTAATTCGTATCTTTTCATTGATATTACCAGTTATGTATCCTCATTTTCATGCACCATTTATTTTAAAATATATCAATTCTGGATCTATTCGAGATGTGTTTCATTCTACATACTTAACCTTATCATCTGCATACCCCCCTCGAACTCCATCATGAATTCCGTCCCATGAAGAAAGAGATAATGAGT